>NZ_JBQKUH010000091.1:0-11044 GCF_054968485.1 Leisingera sp. G5_S3_59_S7 | reverse complement strand
ATGTATCATAATGTTCTGGTGCCGATTTCCTTTGATCCGGAGCGCGACGTGACCGGGCCGCTGAAAGTGGCGCGGCTGCTTTCGGCGCCGGGGGCCAAGGTGACGCTGCTGCATGTGATCGAACAGGTCCCGGCCTATGCGATTTCCTATGTCCCGGCGGATTTCATGGAAGACACCCGCCAGGCGCTGCAGGCGGAGCTTGACGGGCTGGCGCAGTCCCTGCCCAACGCCGAGGGCGTGCTGATCGAGGGCCATTCCGGCCGCACCATCCTGGACTGGGCCGAGCAGAACAAGCCGGACCTGATCATCCTCGCCTCGCACCGCCCGTCGATGCAGGACTTTCTCTGGGGATCGACGTCGGGCCATGTGGTGCGCCACGCGGCCTGCGCGGTGCATGTGGTGCGCTGAGGCGGGTTCACAGGATCAGGCGGGCACCGCCTTTTTCAGGAGGTGCCAGGCCAGCCGGATTGCGGCGCCGGGCAGCATCGCAGAGCGCAGCAAAACCTTGTTGGAATTCACCGCCTCGGCGATGCGGGCAAAGTGAACCTTCTTGTCCGCGGGAGAGCGCAGCAGGATCGTTTCCGCCTGCTGCATCGCCCGCTCTGCCTGCCGCTTGACCTGCGGCACAGCGGCCGGTTTGACCGCCCGGTAATAGTTCAGCCCCTTGCGCACCGGTTTCTGCGCCGGGTCAAGGTTCTGCTTCACGGCCCGCGTCAGGGTGTCCTCGACCAGCACCAGCGCCCGCGCCGCTTCGGCATAGGACTGGTTGCTGTCCAGCTTCTGCGCCGCCAGCTTGTAGGTGTGGCGGTAACAGTCGAATTTGTAGACTTGCGGCAGCTCGCCGCAGCGGTCGAAACCGCGGGTCAATGTGGTGGCAACCGCCCGCGTGGTTCGCGAGCTGAGCCCGCTGCTCTGGCCGCCGCCGCCGTCTCCGCCGCCGCCGCCCTCTCCGCCCCTGGCATAGGCCGGGGCCGCCACGAGGATCAGGGCGAGAGCCCCCGCCTGGATGGTCTTGCTGCTCATCTTTGCCTCCTTGATTTGGGGGCAGCTTACCATGCGTCAGCGATCCTGAAATGGGCGGAAAGCCGCAAGATCCGCGTTTTTTGCGCTGTCTTTGTCTTGCGCAGCACAGGTGCACTGCCCACGTGAAGTGCAGGAGTTGAGCAAGGAGAAGAATATGCAGTGCCCGATTGACGGAACCACTCTGGTCATGGCCGACCGCGCCGGGGTGGAGATCGACTATTGCCCGCAGTGCCGCGGCGTCTGGCTGGACCGGGGCGAGCTGGACAAGATCATCGAGCGCTCTGCCCAGCCCGCGCAGGCCGCGCCGCAGCCGCAGCGCCATGAGGACCGCGGCGGGCATCACGACCCGCGCTACAGCAAGCCGTACAAGAAAAAGAGCAAGAAGAACTTCCTGGAAGACCTGTTCGATTTCTGACGCACCGGCAGGCGCCGCCCCGGGGATCGGGGCAGCTGGCCGGTTGATCAGGATTGCGGGCCGCTGGCGCGCGCGTCAGTGGACCGTGCAAAAGGAACCGTGCTTGGCGTCCTTCATCAGGGTGTCGAAATCGTCGCCCTTCATTTCGATCAGCGTCTTGTGGTCGCCGGCCTCGAACCAGACCTTGTCGAGCCCGGTCAGGCTGTCGTCGATGACGGTGGGCACGTGGTAGGCCGCGCCGACGCAGGGCGCCGCGCCCGGATCGCAGTCGTCAAAGACCTGGTTCAGTTCATGTTCCGGCGCCAGCCCAAGGCGGCGGTCCATCATCGTTTGCAGCGCGTGCAGGTCAACGGTCTGGTTGGACGGCACCACGGCCAGAACCGGGCCTTCCTCCATATGGATGAGCACTGACTTGGCCAGGTGGTCCCCCGGCACATGCGCCGATTCCGCGCATTCCGACGCAGTGGCGGTGTAGGGGTGGCGGACGGTGCCGAACGGCAGGCCCTGTGCCTCGAGATGATGTTTCAGGCGTGAGGCGATCATCGTGGGGTCCTCCTGTGCTGTGAAGGTCCCCGGGCCGCTCTGGCTCAGGTCTGCGCCGCCATCGGGCCGGAACGGCCCGGTGTGAGACCGGGGGCCGGCGCGGCCCGCACTCCGGCGGCATCTTCAGGTCTGGGCGCGGCAAACGGCAATCCGGGGCGCCCTCAAGTTTCTGGTGCCCCCCACTTTGCGCCCGAAGGGGTGAGTCGGGCAAGGGCGCGCTGGCGCGGCGGCCCGAAAGCGCCGGTGCGGCGGCAGACCCGGCCAGGCCCCGCATCCCTCATTGCCCCGCCTGCGCCCTTCCGCTATCACTCCCGCCAGCAAATTCCCCCCTTAACGGAGCAATCAAATGGCCTCCTACCAGTACGTCTACCACATGCAGGGTGTCTCCAAGACTTACCCGGGTGGCAAGAAATGCTTTGAAAACATCCACCTCTCCTTCCTGCCCGGCGTGAAGATCGGTGTCGTCGGCGTCAACGGCGCCGGTAAGTCCACCCTGATGAAGATCATGGCCGGCCTCGACAAGGACTACACCGGCGAGGCCTGGGCGGCCGAGGGCGCCAAGGTCGGCTACCTGCCGCAGGAGCCGCAGCTGGAGGAAAACCTCACCGTGCGCGAAAACGTCATGCTGGGCGTGCAGGCCAAGAAGGACATCCTGGACCGCTACAACGAGCTGGCGATGAACTACTCGGACGAGACCGCCGAGGAGATGGCCAAGCTGCAGGACGAGATCGACGCCCAGAACCTGTGGGATCTGGACAGCCAGGTGGACGTGTCGATGGAGGCGCTGCGCTGCCCGCCGGATGATGCGATGCCCGCCAACCTGTCGGGCGGTGAGCGCCGCCGCGTCGCGCTGTGCAAGCTTTTGCTGGAAGCGCCCGACATGCTGCTGCTTGACGAACCGACCAACCACCTGGACGCTGAGACCATCGCTTGGCTTCAGCAGCACCTGATCGACTACAAGGGCACCATCCTGTGTGTCACCCACGACCGTTACTTCCTGGATGACATTACCGGCTGGATCCTGGAGCTCGACCGCGGCCGCGGCATTCCTTACGAGGGCAACTATTCCGCCTGGCTGGAGCAGAAGGCCAAGCGGCTGGAGCAGGAAGCCCGCGAGGACAAGGCCAAGCAGAAGACGCTGGAGCGCGAGCTGGAGTGGATGCGCCAGGGCCAGAAAGCCCGCCAGGCGAAATCCAAGGCGCGTATCCAGGCCTATAACGAGATGGCCAGCCAGTCCGAACGCGAAAAGGTCGGCCGCGCCCAGATCGTGATCCCGAACGGTCCGCGCCTGGGGTCGAAAGTGATCGAAGTGAACGGCCTCGCCAAGCACTATGGCGACAAGCAGCTAATCGAGGGTCTGAACTTCTCGCTGCCGCCGGGCGGCATTGTCGGCGTGATCGGCCCCAACGGCGCCGGTAAATCGACCCTGTTCAAGATGCTGACCGGCCAGGAGCAGCCCGACGAAGGCACTGTTGAATACGGCGACACCGTGAAACTGTCCTATGTCGACCAGTCGCGCGATGACCTGAACGACAATGACACCGTGTGGGAGGCAATCTCCGGCGGGGCCGAGATCATCGAGCTGGGCGACGCGCAGGTCAATTCCCGCGCCTATTGCTCCTCCTTCAACTTCAAGGGCGGCGACCAGCAGAAGAAACTGTCGCTGCTGTCGGGCGGTGAGCGCAACCGGGTTCACATGGCGCGTCTGCTCAAAGAGGGCGGCAACGTGCTGCTGCTCGACGAACCGACCAACGACCTGGACGTGGAGACCCTGCGGGCGCTGGAAGACGCGCTGGTCGATTTCGCCGGCTGCGCCGTGGTGATCTCGCACGATCGTTTCTTCCTCGACCGGATCTGTACCCACATCCTGGCCTTCGAGGGCGACGCGCATGTGGAGTGGTTCGAGGGCAACTTCGAAGACTACGAAGAGGACAAGAAGCGCCGTCTGGGTCCGGACGCGCTGGAGCCCAAGCGGTTGAAGCACAAGAAGTTTGTGCGGTGAAATGGCTGAAATGGCTTTCGGCGGGAAATCAATTGATCCTGCCGAAGCCAAAAATCCGGGAGGCAGACTATCTGTCTCCCGAACCTGACCCCGACCTGAGGATCGAAGATTACTACAACAGGCTTCTCGGGGAATTTGGCTCAGAAGAAATCTGGGCTGCACTGGAAGCCTTCAAACTGGACACGCTGGGGGAACTGGTTTCCAAAGGTCTGCTGACTGAAGGGCAGATGCTCTTCTTTTGCTTGGAGTACTTTCGCGCTCAGATCTTGAACGGAGGCTTCCTGCAATTCATGGGCAATGCAGGTTTCATGTCAGCTGACGTTGGATCCTGCCTAAGGAAGCTCAACCAAAAAGAACTAGCTGACGATGTGGAGCGCGTTGCTAATGATATCGCCCCCATTCTTAGCCAGCTGGATACGGTTCCGGGGGACGCGCGCAATAGTGCCTTTCGTTCAGCATTGAGACGCGCCAAAACCGAAATGAAAGACGCAGTGCTCCGGTCCGCGGCCGGGCAACGCTTGGAAGCCGAAACCTTTGTGTCCGGCCTGGCACTTCAAATGGTAAAATATATTGAAGGCCATCCGGAAGAATTCTGCATAGCTTATTGAATTGACTGCCTGTACCTGCTGCTGGAAGAATTCGCTAGCTTGATACAAAAACACCCTAGCTTGCGAACTACGCTGCACAGCACAGGGCCCGGGCCACTGTGTGACACGCCCGAAGAAGGTAAAAGCTGAACACAGCCTCCCGTTTGTTCAGCTCCCATTCTCTAAAAGTGCAAAAATCCTGTTCAGCGAAATCATGATCAGGACTGTGAGACGTCAAACCGCCGTCAGGACTCAGATGCCCGCGGGACCGAAACGCAGAGCTGTAAGCGAGGCGCGGCTGGCATGTCTGCCCGGCGGCGCTAAACTAAGGAGGATTACGAGACACGCAAGACCGAGCAGCCGCCCCAGATTGAGGTTTTTTCATGTTTCTATCCGACGAGTTCGTTTACGTTGACTTGAACAAAACGGGTAGCGTTTCTGTTTTGAACTGGCTGCAAGCGCTCAAATTTCCGCAGAGACAGGTGAAACACCACCTGAAGCCGGACGAGGCCATCGTCTCAAGTGGCATCCTGAAATTTGCGACGATCCGGAACCCTTGGGATTACTACCTTTCTCTCTGGTCTTATGGAGTGAAACGCAAGGGGAAGTCGGGGCCGTACCTGGCTCTGACCCGGTTCCGGCCGTTCAAGAGCCGTGGTTACACGCAAAACCCGTACGGCGCGGTAACCGGGTTCGTCCCTGCCCTTCTCGCTGCGGCACGCCAGGACCGGACGGCAAATCTGCAGCTTTATTCCGATCCGGACAATCCCGAAGCTTTTCGAGCGTGGCTTCGCAAAGTGATGGATCCCAAGCTGGCTCCCGTCCTGTCCGGTGCATATTACTCATCGCGCCTTCACTGCTGCAGCGGCCTGTACAGCTACCGGTTTTGCAATCTGTATTGTTCCGGCAGCAAAACGCTGCATTCGGGACGCCTGCGAGATCCCGCTGCTCTTGAGAAATGGGCCGAGGAGAACTGTTATATTGACCGTTTTCTGCATACCGAGACCCTTGCGGCCGACTTCCGGTCGGTCATGCTCGAACACAAGCTGGCAAAGGCGGAAACCCTTGACTCTGTGATTGGCGCGGGCAAGCCGATGAACGCGTCGCGCTCGGCCGCCGCAAAAAGATCGGATTTCTACGATACGGAGACCCGCCAACTCGTCGCCGAACGCGAGAGCTTGATTATCAACCGGTTTGGTTATCAGTTCAAAGACGGCTGAGCCCGGCCAGGGGCATCTACGCGGCAAAACCGCCCCGACCTTCGAAACAGTGCCCGCCCGCCTAGTTTTTATGCTGATTTGTCAGCACTGTCGCGATTTTAACGATTTGATAACACTCTTGGCCGGATGATGGGCGCAGAAGCAGCGGGCCGCTTGCGCCGGGCTGCACGGAATTGCGGGGGTTTCATGGCCTGGGCAGGTGTCATTCTGGGTATGGTTGCGGGCCTTTGCGCCGCGGTGATCAGCTTTGCCGCCGCAGGGATGGCTTTGTGGGCCAGCTTTCTGATCTATGCGGCCGCGGGTACAGCGGTCACGCTGCTGACCACTGCCCTGCTGTACTGGCGCAGCGAACCGCCCGGACCCGGCCCCTGGACGGATACCCGGCGGCCGGATGCAGCCGCTGCCTGAACCGGCGCAGCGGCGGGGCGCACCGGAAGCCCGGGTTCATCACTCAGGGCATAACTGGATGCCAAATCCTTCCCTTATGAAGCAACTGCCCTAGTCTCTTAGGCAGTTGTTTCGGGGCAATCCCGTTTCTACCCTTGATAGAAAACAAGGCGCATTGGGGATATATCATGGCCTGGGTGAGTTCGGTCATAGGCGCAATCGGCGGCTTGGGGCTGATGCTCGCTGCTGTTTTCCTTGGCGGCTGGCCTGTCTGGCTCGCAGTTGTGGTCTATCCCTTTACCGCCGCGGTCCTGGCGCTGGTCCTGATCGCGCCCCTGTCCTGGCGCAGAAGCCGCCGCAAAACCGGCAGCGGCCGGCACAGCGCAAAGACCGGCAAGACGCCGGATAAACCGCAGGAATTGGGGCAGCGCCAGTTCTGACCGCCGGCAGCGGGAGAGCCGCGCCTCAGTTGCGGAGCCAGGCCACGATCTGACCCTGCCGCATGGCGCCTGCCTGGCGCTTTTTCTCCTTGCCGCGCTCAAAGGCAATCAGGGTGGGAATGCCGCGGATCCGGTAGCGGGCGCCGGTGGACGCATGGTCCTGGGTGTTGAGCTTGACCAGCCGGGCCGTGACGCCCAGCGTCTTGGCCGCCTTGGCGAATTCCGGCGCCATGGACCGGCAGGGCCCGCACCAAGGCGCCCAGAAATCCGCCACCAGCGGCAGGTCGTCGTTCTGCACCGCTTTCTGCAGGATGGCAGGATCGACCTCCACCGGCGTGCCCGGCAGCAACGGAGCGCCGCAGGTGGCGCATTTCGGGCCGCGGCCCAGCTTGTCCTGCGGCACCCGGTTCAGCTGGGCGCAGGACAGGCAGGTCAGCGTCTTGGCTCCCATGTGTTCGCCTCCTCAAGCAGTCGCACGGCCCCGGTATAGCCGTCCCGCGCCGCCGTGCAAGGCCGCTGCAGCGGCCATTACAGGCGCGCCACCGGGGCCGCCGGCCAGCTGTTTGCGGTTCGTCGCAGTGCTGCATGCAACACTTGCCGGTCCGGGTCCGGAAAGCCGTTGACCGGCCGTTGTTCCCGCCGGAAGATGAGAAGACTTGCAACAGACAATCGGGGATATGGCCATGATTTCACGCCGGAAGATTCTGAGCACGGGCACCGCGGCTGCCGCGGCCTCTTTGCTGCCGCTGCCTGCCCTGGCCCGCAAAAAGGACCCAGTGGTCTTTGATCCCGTGCCGCAGGAGGTACGGATCAAAAAGGATTTCGCCCCGGGCCAGATCCTGGTGCTGCCGCGGTCCTACTACCTGTATTTCGTGACCGACACGCGCAAGGCGATCCGCTATGGCGTCGGTGTCGGCAAGGCCGGGCTGGAGTTCACCGGCCAGGCGGTGATCGAACGCAAGAAGGTCTGGCCCACCTGGCGCCCCACCGACGAGATGATCGAACGCGACCCCCGGGCCTATGCGAAATTCATCGACAACGAGTATATCCAGCCGGGCGGGCCGGACAATCCGCTGGGCGCGCGGGCGCTCTATCTGTTCCAGAACGGGGTCGACACCTATTTCCGCATCCACGGCACAAACCAGCCGCAGACCATCGGGCACTCGGTCTCAAACGGCTGTATCCGGATGCTGAACGAACATGTAGTGGACCTGTACGAACGGGTGCCGTTGGGCACGGTTGTGACGGTGCTTTAGGCACCGGTCTGCGGGTTTTTGCCGCGAAACCCTGCCTGGCAACGCATTTTTCTTGCACGAGAGGGGATTCGTACTCAATTCTGTCACGGCGATGTTACGCGAATGCCATCACTGTACCCTTCACGGCGCGGTCATGACCATCTGCAAACCTTGCCGGACTGCCGCATAAGCGGGCAGAGAACTGTGACGACTTAGGAGAAGACGACGATGGCCACTGGCACCGTCAAATGGTTCAACACCACCAAAGGCTACGGCTTTATTGCACCCGAAGAAGGCGGCAAGGACGTTTTTGTCCACATTTCCGCTGTTGAGCGCTCCGGCCTGACCGGCCTGGCGGACAATCAGAAAGTGACCTATGAGCTGCGCGCAGGCCGCGACGGCCGTGAATCCGCAGTGGATATCGCGCTGGTCTCCTGATCCGGATCTTCCGATCTGCTTTGAGAATATCAAACAGCCCTGACTGACGGGGCTGTTTTCACTCGCCGATCGCCTCGATCAGCTGCAGCGCCGCCGGCCCGATGGCAGCGGCGTTCAACGCAACGCCGCGGGCGTTGGGGTGGATACCGTCATCCTGCATGAGCGCTTGTGCCGCGGCAGGATCTCCGCCCGCCTCCGCAGCCATGCCCGCAAAAGCGTCCGGATGCAGCACCGCGCCGAACTCTGCCGCCAGATCCGGGTAGATCGCGTCAAACGCCTGTTTGTACTCCGGCCCGTAGTTGCGCGGGGCTTTCATGCCGACCAGCAGGGTTTCAATGCCCTTGGCCTCTGCCGTCTCCAGAATGCGGGTCAGATTGGCGCGCGCCTCCTGCGGGGCCAGCCCGCGCAGCAGGTCATTGCCGCCCAGAAGCACGATCAGACCGTCCGGATTGTCTGACAATGTCCACTCCGCCCGCTCAGCCCCGCCCGCGGTTGTATCGCCGGACACCCCGGCGTTTTGCAGTTCCACTTCGGCGCCGTTTTCGTTCAGCCAGCGTTCCAGCTGCGGCACCAGTCCCTGGCCCTGCGGCAGCCCGTAGCCCTGCACCAGACTGTCGCCCAGAGCGGTGATCCGCAGCGGTTCGGCCCAGCCTGCGCCGGAAAAAAGCAGCAAACTCAACAGTGCCAGTATCTTGCGCATCGCCGCAAACACTCCATATCCGAAAGGTGGATCCAACAGGCAGGCCCGATGACCCAGGAAAACAGCCCCGTTCTTCATCTCATAGATGCGTCTTTGACCCTCAATAGCAATACCGGCCCGGTAGAGATTTTGCACGCAATCTCGCTGGACGTGCAGCAAGGGGAGACGCTGGGGCTGGTGGGGCCGTCCGGGTCCGGCAAGTCGTCGCTGCTGATGCTGATGGGCGGGCTGGAGCAGGCGACCGGCGGCCGCGTAAGCGCCTTGGGCGCGGATCTGACAGCGATGGATGAGGATGCACTGGCCCGGTTCCGCCGCAACAACATGGGGGTGGTGTTCCAAAGCTTTCACCTGATCCCGACCATGACCGCGCTGGAAAACGTGGCGACGCCCTTGGAGCTGGCGGGGGTTAAAGATGCCTTTGACCGCGCCCAGGCTGAATTGGAGGCCGTGGGCCTGGGCCACCGGGCGGGCCATTTCCCGGCGCAAATGTCGGGCGGCGAGCAGCAGCGGGTGGCGCTGGCGCGCGCCCTGGCGCCCCGGCCTGCGATCCTCTTGGCGGATGAGCCGACCGGCAACCTGGACGAGGCCAACGGCCAAGCGGTGATGGATCTGCTGTTCGGCCTGCGCGACCGCTATGGCGCAACGCTGGTGATGGTCACCCATGCGCCGGAGCTGGCGGCGCGCTGCGACCGGGTGGTGCGGCTGCGCGACGGGCGGATCGACGGGGACGCCGCGCGCGAGGCGGCGGAATGAATGCCGCAGCCTTCCGCCTGGCCTGGCGCTTTGCCCTGCGGGAGTTGCGCGGCGGGCTGAAGGGCTTCCGCATCTTTCTGGCCTGTCTGGCGCTGGGGGTCGGGGTTATTGCCGCCATCGGCTCTATCCGCGCGTCGATCGAGACCGGGCTGGAGCGTGAAGGCGCGACAATCCTGGGCGGCGATGCCGAGCTGAACTTCACCTACCGTTTCGCCAATGAAGATGAGCTTGCCTGGGTCGAGCGGACGGCGCTGCGCCATTCCGAAATTGCCGAATTCCGCTCCATGGCGACGGTGGGGGAGGAGCGCGGGCTGACCCAGGTGAAGGCGGTGGACGGGCTTTACCCGTTGAAGGGGGAGATGAAGCTGGCCCCTGACATGCCGCTGGACGCGGCGCTGGCTGGCGCGGACGGCTTGCCCGGCGCTGTGATGGACCGGGTGCTGGCGGACCGTTTGGGGCTGCAGCCGGGGGATGCCTTCCGGCTGGGCACGCAGGATTTCACCCTGATGGCGATGATCGCGCTGGAGCCGGATGCCGCGGCCTCAGGCTTTGAGCTGGGGCCGCGCACGATGGTCAGGACTGAGGATCTGGGAGAGTCCGGCCTTCTGGAGCCGGGCACGTTGTTTGACACCAAATACCGGATGGAGCTGCCGCCGGGCAGTGATCTGGCCGCTTTGCAGGCGGAGGCTGAGGGGTTGTTTGAAACCACCGGCATGCGCTGGCGCGATGCCCGCAACGGCGCGCCGGGGATCACCACCTTTGTCGAGCGTCTGGGCGGGTTCCTGGTGCTGGTGGGCCTATCCGGCTTGGCAGTGGGCGGGGTTGGCGTCTCTGCCGCCGTGCGGGCCTATCTGGCGACCAAGACCGCGACCATTGCCACCCTGCGCACGCTGGGGGCGGAGCGGCAGACGATTTTCCTTACCTACTTCCTGCAGATCGGCGCGCTCACTCTGGTCGGTGTGGGCATCGGGCTGGTGCTGGGCGGGCTGGGGCCGCTGCTGCTGGGGCCGCTGATTGCGGCGCAGCTGCCGTTTCCGGCAGTCTTTTCGCTCTACCCCTCGGCGCTGGCAGAGGCCGCGGTTTATGGCGTGCTGACCGCCTTTATCTTTGCCCTCTGGCCGCTGGCGCGGGCCGAACGCATCCGCGCGGCCTCGCTGTTCCGGGATGCCTTTGCCAGCCGCACTAGGCTGCCCGCACCGCGCTATTTGCTGGCGACGGCGCTGGCGCTGGCGGCGCTGGTCGGGCTGGCCGCGTGGTTCAGCGGCTCGGCCCAGCTGACGCTGTGGACTGCGGGCGGGCTG
>NZ_JBQKUH010000090.1:0-11098 GCF_054968485.1 Leisingera sp. G5_S3_59_S7 | reverse complement strand
CCCAGGCACCAGCGCATGATGGCCTTCTGCGCATGCAGACGGTTTTCCGCCTCGTCAAAGATCACCGACTGCGGGCCGTCCATCACGGCGGAGGTCACTTCCTCCTCGCGGTGGGCCGGCAGGCAGTGCATGAACAGCGCATCGGGCTTGGCATGGGCCATCAGCGCGTCATTGACCTGATACGGGCGCAGCATGTTGTGGCGCCGCTCCTTGGAGGACTGGCTGTCGTGCATCGACACCCAGGTGTCAGCCACCACCAGATCGGCGCCTTCCACGGCCTTCGCCGCGTCCCGTTCAACCACGATCTTGGACCCTGCCTTGCGCGCCAGCCCCATGAACTCCTCCTCCGGGTCCAGCTGCGAGGGACCGGTGAAGGTGAGGTCGAAGCCGAACTGGCCGGCCGCATGGATGAAGGAGGCGCAGACGTTGTTGCCGTCGCCGCACCAGACCACCTTCTTGCCCTTGATGGAGCCGCGGTGCTCTTCATAGGTTTGCACGTCGGCCATGATCTGGCAGGGGTGGGTGCGGTCCGTCAGGCCGTTGATCACCGGCACGTCGGAGTATTCCGCCATCTCGGTCAGCACGGTCTCGTCGAAGGTGCGGATCATGATCATGTCGACATAGCGGCTGAGCACGCGGGCGGTGTCGGCGATGGTCTCCCCATGGCCCAGCTGCATATCCTTGCCCGACAGCACCATGGTCTGGCCGCCCATCTGGCGCACGCCCACGTCAAAGGACACGCGGGTCCGGGTCGAGGGTTTCTCAAAAATCAGCGCCACCATCCGGTCCTTCAGCGGCAGCTCATCATCCAGCGCCGCCTTGGGGCGGCCCAGGCGCGCCTGCTTGGTGGCTTTGGCCTGGTCGATGATGGTCCGCAGATCGGCAGGAGCGGTTTTGTGGATATCGAGGAAATGGTTCATGATCGTATCGCTTTTTTCTGACGAAGGCCGGAGGCTGCCTGCCCCCGGACCCCCGGGAGTATTTCTGCAAAGGTGAAAATCAGGCCGCTTCGACTTGGGCCGCGGTTTTATCGAGGCGGCTGACGGCCTCGGCGATGTCCTCATCGGTCAGGGTCAGCGGCGGCAGCAGCCGGATCACATTGTCCGCGGCCGGGACGGTGATCAGTTCGTTTGCATAGCCTGCGTTGACCACATCAGTGTTGGCCGCCTTGCACTTGAGGCCCAGCATCAGGCCGGAGCCGCGCACCTCCTCAAAGACCTCAGGGTGATCGGCCACCAGGCCTTCCAGTTTCTGCCGCAGCAGGCCCGCCTTGCGGTTCACCTCCGCCAAAAAGGCCACGTCGGCGATATGGTCGATCACGGCGCAGCCCACCGCGCAGCCCAAGGGGTTGCCGCCATAGGTGGAGCCGTGGGTGCCTGCGGTCATGCCGCTGGCGGCGTCCTCGGTGGCCAGAACCGCACCCAGCGGGAAGCCGCCGCCGATGCCCTTGGCCACCATCATGATGTCAGGCGTGATGCCCGCCCATTCATGGGCAAACAGCTTGCCGGTGCGCCCCACCCCGCACTGCACCTCATCGAGGATCAGCAACAGGCCATGCTCGTCGCAGATCTGCCGAAGCGCCTTCAGCTCTGCATCCGGGACCGGGCGGATGCCGCCCTCGCCCTGCACCGGTTCAATCATGATCGCGGCGGTCTGGTCCGAGACAGCATCGGTAACGCCATCCAGATCCCCGAATGTCAGGTGCACGAAACCTGGCAGCAGCGGGCCAAAGCCCTTGGTCATCTTTTCGGAGCCCGCCGCAGCGATACCGGCAGACGACCGGCCATGGAAGGAGCCGTCAAAGGTGATGATCTCCACCCGCTCGGGCTGGCCCTTGTCGTGGAAAAACTTGCGCGCCATCTTCACCGCCAGCTCGCAGGCCTCGGTGCCGGAGTTGGTGAAGAACACGGTATCGGCAAAGGTATGCTCCACCAGTTTGTCCGCCAGCGCCTGCTGCTGCGGGATGTGGTAGAGGTTGGAGACATGCCACAGGTTCTGCGCCTGCGACGTCAGCGCCTCCACCAGCGCCGGATGGGCATGGCCCAGCGCATTCACTGCAATGCCGGAGCCCAGATCCAGAAAGCGGCGCCCGTCCGCCGCGGTCAGCCAGGCGCCTTCGCCTTTGACGAATTCCAGCGGTGCACGGTTGTAGGTCGGCAGAACGGACGGGATCATCAGGATCATCCTTTTCACAGGTAGAAGCCAAAGCTGTGACGTAAGCTTGGCCTTGGGTCAACGGGGGATCAATGGATTTAGAAGGGGGGATGTGCCGCATGGCAGGCACAACAGATCAGGGGCCGGTCACGCCAGGCGGCGTCGGCGTCGCGAAACGGTGATATCTGCGCGTTTGATCATGGGGGGTTCCATAGTGGAGGTTTTAACGAAAGAAAACCCCTTTTGTTCAGTCCGCCCTGCCGAACCGCCGCAGCGCGCAGCCCGTCCCATTCACCTTTGGTGAAATACTCCGGGGTGAATTGGCCGTCAGGCCAAGAGGGGCAGCGCCCTTCTTCTTTCCGGACCTGCGGGGCAGCGCCCCGTCTGCGCCTCAAGCGTTCGCCGGCCGCCGAAACCTTTCCCCTTGCATCCCGCGGCGGCTTGCCGCACCGCTTGGCGATGACCCGCGACACCCCGCAAAACCCGCTTCTGGCCGCTGCCCTGATCCTGGCGGCGACAACCTTCATTGCCGGCACCACCCTGATGGCCAAGGCGCTGGGAACGGATCTGCTGGGCGCCCCGCTGCACCCGTTGCAGATCAGCCATGGACGCTTCCTGTTCGCCTTCATGGCAATCTCGGCCGCGGTGCTGGCCCTGCGGCCCAAGTTCACCCGGCCGCATTGGGGCTATCACATCGGGCGCACTTCCTTTGGCTGGGCGGGCGTCACGCTGATGTTTGCCTCCGTCGCCTATATCCCGCTGGCCGACGCCACCGCGATCACATTTCTGAACCCGGTCTTCGGGATGCTGCTGGCCATTCCGCTCTTGGGAGAGCGGGTCGGCCCCTGGCGCTGGGGTGCGGCGCTGATTGCGATGATTGGCGCGATGATCCTTTTGCGGCCCACGCCCGCCAGCTTCCAGCCCGCGGCGCTGCTGGCGCTTGGGGCGGCGGCAGTGATGGGGCTGGAGCTGATCTTTATCAAGAAGCTGGCGGGCCGCGAGGCGCCCTTGCAGGTCCTCTGGGTCAACAACCTGCTAGGGCTGATGATTGCCAGTTGCGCGGTGCTGCCTGTCTGGCAGATGCCCAGCCCGGGCCAATGGGGCGCGCTGGCAACGCTGGGTCTGCTGATGGCCTGCGCACAGGCCTGTTTCATCAACGGCATGGCGCGGGCCGATGCCTCGTTCGTGGCGCCGTTCAGCTATGCCACGCTGGTGTTTGCGGCGCTTTACGACTTTCTGGGCTTTGGCGCGGTGCCGGATGCGGTTTCCGCCCTTGGCGCCGTGATCATCCTGACCGGGGCCGCCGTGCTTGCCTGGCGGGAGGGGCGGGTCCGCCCGCCCGCCGGCCGGGCGGCGGCGGCCGGAAACTGAGCCCCTAGCGGGAACCGCAGGCGCGGGCAGCCAGCGTCAGGGCTTCAGCCGGTAGCCGGTGCGCAGCATCATCCAGGCCAGCGCGCAGACTGCCAGGGTCGCGCCGCTGCAGACCGCCAGCCCCAGCCAGGGCGAGCTGTCGGAAGTGCCGATCACCCCGAATCGCACCCCGTCGATCAGGTAGAACACCGGGTTCAGATGCGAGATCGCCTTGAGCACCGGCGGCAGCGCCTCCACCGAATAGAAGGTGCCGGACAGAAACGCCAAGGGCGTCACGATGAAATTGGTGATTGCCGCCATCTGGTCGAACTTGTCGGCAAAAACCCCGGCCACGATCCCCAAGCCCCCCAGGAAGGCCGCGCCCAGCACGATGAACAGCAGCGCCGCCAGCGGATGCGCGGGCACGATCTGCAAGACCGCCATCAGCCCCAGCCCGATGCCCAGCGCCACCAGCGTGCCGCGCGCCACCGCGCCCGCCAGGTAGCCCAGCAGGATCTCCAGCCCCGACAGCGGCGGCATCAGCGTGTCGACGATATTGCCCTGCACCTTGGCAATCACGATCGAGGACGACGTGTTGGCAAAGGCATTCTGGATCACCGTCATCATCATGATGCCCGGCGCCAGGAAGGTCAGGAACGGCACCCCCATCACATCGCCGCGCCGCGGGCCGATGGCGATGTTGAAGATCATCAGGAACAGCGCCGCGGTCACCAGCGGCGCCAGCAGGGTCTGGGTCCAGACCACCAGGAACCGTTTCACCTCGCGCCAGGCCAGCGCCTTGAGCCCCAGCCAGTTCACCTGCCCGAACCTGCGCGCCCCCAGTTCGACCTGATATCCCCGATCCGCCATGCTGCCCCCTTGTGTTTTTTGCTGCCTTGCCTGCATAACGGCTGCCGCTTGGGGCGCAAGATGCCTTGTAACTCCGCCCGCAGTGATTAAAATAGAGCGATCACACGGAATATGATGGCGGCCGCAGAACCCCTGGGGCCGCTATTAGCTTGGAAAGGCAACAGATGTCCTGGACAGACGAGCGCGTCGAACTGCTCAAGAAAATGTGGGGCGAAGGCCAGTCGGCCAGCCAGATCGCAAAAGAACTGGGCGGAGTGACCCGCAACGCCGTGATCGGCAAAGTGCACCGGCTCGGCCTGTCCAACCGCAACAGCGGCGGCGCCAAGGCGGCTGAACCCAAGGAAAAGCCCGCAGCAGCCCCCGCCGCTGCCGCGCCAAAACCTGCGGCCGCGCCCAAGCCCAAGCCGCAGCCCAAGACCGAACCGGCCCGCCCGGCCGCGGCCCAGCCCGCAGCCGACGCCAAGCCCGCAACGCCTGCGCGCCGCCAGATCATCCCGGCCGGCCAGCCGCTGCCGCCGCAGCCCTCGGCCAATGAAATCAGCCCCGAGGCGCTGGCCAAGGTGAACGAGGTCGAGAAGAAAGCCAAGAAGCTGGGCCTGATGGAGCTGACCGAGCGCACCTGCAAGTGGCCGGTGGGCGACCCGGCGACCGAGGACTTCTGGTTCTGCGGCCTGCCCGCCCAGCAGGGCAAACCCTATTGCGAGGCGCATGTGGGCGTGGCGTTCCAGCCGATGTCCTCGCGCCGCGACCGCCGCCGCTGAACCCGGCGGCAGTTTGAGATTTCAAAGCCCCGGCATTGCGTCCGGGGCTTTTGCTTTATGAGACCTCCCGCCTTCCAAGACGGCCTGCATGTGTTGATTGGCTGGCAAGCAGCGTACAGTCTGCGCCGAGGGGGACCTTGCGGCCTTTCAGTCTCTTTGACCTGCACGCGAGACGTTCATGACCCTCGTCATCTATCAACGAATGGCGGTTTCTTCAAATGAACCTAATTTCAGGCGCGATGATCTGGCTGATCAGGCCACCAGTGTTCACCGCGCAATAGATAGACCTCGGCGGGCGGGCGGCGACATCTACGCTGCGGCACACCCAGTTTTTTGACTCCATGGATTTCAATGACTGGGACAACGCCCGGTCCGTTATCGCCGGCAGGTTCCGCTTGATGCCGCTGAAATGGCTTGGTGTGCGGAGCGATGTCAGAATCGGCAAAGTCCATGAGCGGCGCAGCAAAGGCTGTTCTTCCTTTGCCGAAACATCGTAGATCTTACGGGCAATGGCCGCCGCCGAAATTCCCGACTGTGTAAGGCGGAATTCTGGGCGCAGCGGATGACCATACCCGGGATTCCGTTCAATCAATCCGATTTCAATCAGGTGATCCATGCTTTGCGCGAAGGCGGTTCTGCCTGCACCGGTCGCAGTCAATAGGGGCGCCTGCCGTCCGGCCACGCCCGAATGCAGGCACGCGAGTATGGGCATTGCCCAAGCCTTTGATGTGACGTTGACAAACATTCCAATGTCCATAAAGTATAGTTAGTATATTTTGAATCATAAGGAAAGCCCATGCCACTCGTTGCAGTCGATCAAACCATCACCATCGCAATGTCAGTCAAAGATCGCCATGCGAGCGCAAAGTGGTACGAAACCATGTTGGGATTTGAGCTGCTCTACCATGCCGATGAGGCGGGCTGGTCCGAGGTTCAGACGAACACACCAGGTGTCGCCATCGGCCTTGGCGAGCACACTAAGCCAGCCCCCGGCAACTGCGTGCCAGTCTTCGGGATCGCTGATCTGGATTCGGCCCGGCAGAAACTGGAGCAGGCCAAAGTCAAATTTGATGGCGAGACGGATGTCGTCGAGGGCATGGTCAAAACCGCGACTTTCTACGATCTCGACGGCAATGCGCTGATGCTTGCGCAGGATTTGACCGGTGGAATTGAGTAACACGCGGTTTATGCGGCCCCCGCCGTCTGTTTGGTTCTGGCAGGCACGGCGTCAGTTGCACTGCACGGCACTTGTTCGGGGCCTTCCGTTCAGCCGCAGCCGCAGGGCACTCCATAGCGGACGCTTAAAGCCTTCTAAACACTAGCAAAATAGGCTCGAAGTTCACATTGAGCGCCTTGCAGGCAAAGCCCTCGCCTTGCCTGCAAGTTGCAAATCAGTTCGCCACCGGGCCTTCGGAGGTGAACTTGGGGATCACGCTGTCGGAGGCCGCCTTGGGTTCAATCCCGGGCCAGTTACCTTCGGCCAGGTTGATATTGCCCGGAATGTCTTCCTCCCAGAAGCCGACCACAACGTCGGTGATGTTCAGGTACAGCTTGTCATCGACGATGCGCCACAGGTTCGGGTTGGCCGGCACCTTGCCGCCCTTGGACACGCCATAGGCGCAGTGGCCGTCATACTGCGGCGCATAATAGGCCGGGTTTTCCAGGAACTTGTCGCGGTTCTCCGCACTCGAGAACGCCCAGGTGGCGCCGTTGTAGTCCGCGGTGAAATCCGCGTGTCCGCGCACCGGCGCGGTCTGCGGCGTGCCGACCGGGTTCATCTCCAGGCTGCGGTAGGCGACCACGTCATAGCCCGACACCGCATAGCCGGTGCCGTCGACGTATTGCTCCCCCGCAAAGGCCGGCAGGGCAAAGGACAGCGCTGCCGCGGCAGCAATAACAAAACGCTTCATAGGAACGTCCCTTTCATTGGTGATCGTTTCAACTCAGGCGCCGGTTTGCTCTCCGGCTTCGGCACCGACATTATAGGCCCGGCAGCAAATGCGAAGGGGGTCTCACGTCTCTGTGTCCGCAGACGAGAGCCCCGTGAGCGGATTGTAAAATTTCCGCGCGCAGACCTTCCAGTCATTGGAATTTGCAAATAACCCCTTATCTCAGCCGGAGCCGATCGCCCCAGCGTGTGCGATTGACACGGAACAGGAACAATCAGGACAAGGCCCAACAGATGAGCGATACCTCCTACACCCCGCCGAAAGTCTGGAAATGGGAAAAAGGCAATGGCGGCCAGTTTGCCTCCACCAACCGCCCCGTTGCCGGCGCCACCCATGACAAGGAACTGCCGGTCGGCGAGCACCCGCTGCAGCTGTACTCGCTGGCGACTCCGAACGGGGTGAAGGTCACCGTGATGCTGGAGGAGCTGCTGGCCAAGGGCCACGCGGGCGCCGAATATGACGCTTGGCTGATCGACATCGGCGAGGGCGACCAGTTCGGCTCCGGCTTTGTCGAGATCAACCCGAACTCCAAGATCCCGGCGCTGATGGACCGCAGCGGCGCAGAGCCGGTGCGGGTGTTCGAAAGCGGCTCAATCCTGGTGCATCTAGCAGAGACCTTCGGGGACTTCCTGCCCAAGGACGGCCCGGCCCGCATCGAGACCCTGAACTGGCTGTTCTGGCAGATGGGCAGCGCGCCTTACCTGGGCGGCGGCTTTGGCCACTTCTATGCCTATGCGCCGGAGAAGTGGCAGTACCCGATCGACCGCTTTGCGATGGAAGCCAAGCGTCAGCTTGACGTGATGGACCGGCAGCTGGCGGAGCGCACCTATATCGCGGGTGAGGACTATACCATTGCCGACATCGCGATCTGGCCGTGGTACGGCCAGCTGGTTCTGGGCCGCCTTTACGATGCTGCCGAATTCCTGGACGCGGAAAGCTACACCAACGTGGTCCGCTGGGCCAAGGCGATCGACGCCCGCCCGGCGGTGCAGCGCGGCCGCATGGTGAACCGCTCCTTCGGCGAGCCGCACATGCAGCTGCATGAGCGCCACGACGCCAGCGATTTCGAGACCCGGACCCAGGACAAACTGGAACCGGCGGCGGAGTAACCGCTCCGCCCCTTAAAATGCCCCCAGCGCCCGCGGCACCGCGGGCGTTTTCAATTTGCGGCCCTACATCCAGCCCAATTGCGTCAGGGCATGCACATCGTTCCAGACCTTTGTCATATGGCGGATCTTCGGCCCGTCGAAATCCAGCACATAGACGTAATCCGAGGCCACTTTTTTCCCCGTCGGCGCGCCGTTTCCAGCATCCGCCGTGTGGGTGCCGTGGAATACTGCAAACAGGATTGCGCGGTTGCTTTCCTCATCCACCGCCAGGGATTTGAACTCGGCATGGGCGTCAGGCATCGGGGTCAGCAGCCCCTTGGCCCATTCGGTATAATCCGCAAGCGACTTGATCTCGGCCAGCGCATCCGCCTGGACAGAGAACGTGGCATCCTCCGCGCACCATTCCTTGCAGACGTCCCACCCTTTGCCTGCATCACAGGCCTCGCAGAAGTCATGTGCTGTCTGTCTGATGGACATCGTTCTCTCCCTCCCTGCTGGATCGCCGGGCATGGCGCCTGGCCACGCCCTTGCAGCAGCAGATAAGGCGAAATCGGCGGACGGCGAGGCCGGGCTACTTAAGGCGCGGCGGTTTATCGGGGTCGCTGCCCGGCGTCACTGGAGTGTACTCCTGCGGCGCTTGCGGCTGCGGCAGGTCAAAGCGCAGCCCTGCGCGGGCAAGCTTGGCCGCCGCCGGGTCATCCGCATCGAAAAACGCCACATCCATCGCCCCGGCCTCGATGCCGGAAAAGGTCAGCGCCTCGCTTGCCGCCTTGGCCAGCGACGGCTGCGCGGCTTCTTTGGCGCCGACAAAGCCCAAGAGATGCCCCTGCCCGCCGCCGGCATAGCGCACGCCTGCAAGATAAGCCGCCGCCGCCAGCCCGCCCGCGGTGGCGAGCTTGGCATCCAGCGCCGTCAGCAGCGCCTCCGGCAGGCCCTTGGGCGCGGTGAACATCTCCACCGCGGCCTCCACCTCATCCGGCGCGTGGCCCAGCGTCTGGTTCAGCCAGCCGACCGCCTCCGCCGGGATCAGGATGGCCGAGGGCGCCACCTCCAGGTTCAGCCCCAGGCCAATGCCCTGCCCGGCCAGCATCTGCGCAATCACCCGGCCCGACAGCGCCGCGTAAGGCACCGCTTGGCCTGCAAAATCCGCCAGCCGCTCCTCGCGGTCGAACACCAGCACAAAGGCCCCGTCCGGCGTCTCGAACAGCTCCGGCGAGATCTGCTCCCCCTCCGCTTCCGCCGCCAGCATCAAAAACAGCTCTGCATCGGCCAGCCGCTCGTAAAACCGCAGGCGGGCGGCATCCTCGGCGGGTGCTGCCTCCATCGCGGCATGGGCCAGATCCAGCGGGGTTTCATCTGTCATTGCATCAGCTCCTTCACCCGGGCCTGCAGCACCGGCAGCAGTTCGGCCTCGAACCAGGGGTTTTTCTTCAGCCATGCGGTATTACGCCAGGACGGATGCGGCAAGGGGAAGACCTGCGGCGCATGATCCCGCCAGCCGCGCACCAGCTCTGTCACCGGCGCCTTCACCCCCAGGTGATAGCGCTGCGCATGCGCCCCCACCAGCACCTTGAGCCGGATCTGCGGCAGCTGCGCCATCACCAGATGATGCCAGGTTTTGCCGCAGACCGCCGGGGGCGGCAGGTCGGCTTTTTTCTCGTTATAACCCGGAAAACAGAACCCCATCGGCACCACCGCCACCCGGTCCTTGTCGTAAAACTCCGCCTCCGACAGCCCAAGCCAGGCGCGCAGCCGGTCGCCGGAGGGATCGGTAAACGGCCTGCCGCTGCCGTGCACCCGCGCGCCGGGCGCCTGCCCCGCAATCAGGATCCGGGCAGAGGGGCGGAACCAGACCACCGGCCGCGGCGCATGCGCGGTGGCGGTGGCGGCAAAGCGCTCCGCACAGATCCGGCAGTTGCGAATCTGCGCCTTAAGCTGCCGGCTGCCGTCCATTGTTTCATCCTGGGAAACAGTCATGCCCCGCCCCGCTGCTTTGGCCCGCCCCCTGAAAACCGGGCGGACAGGCCGGTTGCGGGGCAAATGGTTAAAACTTCGTTGAATATCTATGACACAATTCGACATAATAAGGCCAAATTCGCCGCGTAGGCCATTAACACTCTTTTGATAAGAAAGAGACGCGGGCACACAAGAATGCCCGCGCAACTTGAGGCAGACAGAGCCCCCCTTGCGGGGCCGCACGGGCAGCACCGGACCAAGCAATGCTTGAATTTGAAAACGTCAGCAAGTCCTTCTGGACGGGAACCCAGCGCAAGGTGATCCTTGACCGCGTGTCGTTCCGCGTCGAGCCGGGCAAGTCGCTGGGCGTGCTGGCCCCGAACGGCACCGGCAAGACCACGCTGATCAACATGATGGCCGGGCTGGAAAAGCCGGATGAGGGCGAAATCCGCCGCAACTGCAAGATTTCCTTTCCTCTCGGCTTCATGGGCGGGGTGATCAGCCGCCTGTCAGCGATGGAAAACTGCCGCTATATCGCCAAGCTTTACGGGCTGGACCCGGATTACGTCGAGGCCTACTGCCGCTGGCTGTGCGGCCTGCGGGAGTATTTCGACCAGCCGATCGGCACCTATTCCTCGGGCATGCGGGCGCGGTTCAGCTTTTCGCTGATGCTGGCGCTGGATTTCGACATTTACCTGATCGACGAAGGCATGCCCAGCACCACCGACGTCGAGTTCAACCGCAAGGCCGGCGAGATCCTGCAGGAGCGGTTGCAGACCACCACCATCATCATCGTCTCGCATCAGGCCAAGACGCTGGAGAAGTTTGCCCGTTCCGCGGCCGTCCTGCTGCAGGGACAGCTGCATATGTTTGACACTTTGGAAGAAGCGAAACAGCTCTATGACTACGAAACCGAGAGCTAAAAAATTCCGCATCCGCCGCAGCCCCG
>NZ_JBQKUH010000089.1:0-11700 GCF_054968485.1 Leisingera sp. G5_S3_59_S7 | reverse complement strand
CCGGTGGCGGCGCTGCGGCTGGACAGCGCCACGGTGGCGCAGCTGAACCGGCTGGGCCTCCGGCGGATCGGCGATCTGCTGGGGCAGCCGCGGGCCAGTCTGGCGCGCCGGTTCGGGCGCGGGCTGGTCTTGCGGCTGGATCAGGCGATGGGCAGCGCGCCGGAGCCGGTTTCGCCCGCGCGCAGCCCGGATCATTTCGCGGTGCGGCTGACCCTGCCGGAGCCGATCGGGCTGATGGAGGATCTGCTGGCGGGCATCGACCGGATGCTGCCGCGGCTGTGTGCCCGGCTGGAGGCGCGCGGCAAGGGCGCGCGCAGCCTGCGGCTGGAGGCGCACCGCTGCGATCAGGAAATGGAGGCGGTGGCCATCGGCCTGGCCCGCGCCAGCCGCGACCCCGCCCGCATCCGGCCCCTGCTGGAGATGAAGCTGGAGCAGATTGATGCGGGCTATGGCATCGACATGCTGCGGCTGGAGGTGCTGCAGGCAGAGGCCATCCACGCCCGCACGCCCGCGGGCCATGCCGAAGCGGGCGCCGCGGCGCGGGCGCGGCAGGAGGATGGCGCGGCGCTGGAGGATCTGATCGGCCGTATCGGCGCGCGGCTGGGGCTGGAGGCGGTCACCCGCTATCACCCGGCGGAGAGCCACATTCCGGAAAAGACCTTTACCGTGCAGGCCGCCGCCTGGTCGGAGCCCGCGGCTGGGGACTGGCCGTTGCCGCCGCGGCCGCGGCCGCTGCTGATCTGGCAGCCCGAGCTGGTCCATGCGCCGGACCGGCCTGAGGTGCCGGAGCGCTTCCGCTGGCGCGGCCGCGACTGGGAGCTGGCAGAGGCTGAAGGCCCGGAGCGGATTGCCCCGGAATGGTGGCTGGAAGACCCCAACTGGCGCAGCGGCGTGCGCGATTACTGGACCGTGGTCACCGCCTGCGGCGCGCGGCTGTGGCTGTTCTTTGCCCATGGCGGCGCGCTGTCGCCGGGCTGGTTCTGCCATGGCTCGTTTGCGTGACGGGGCGGCGCAACAGTTCGCTGCGCGGCGAAGGGTTTTGCTTGGGTCTGCTTGAAGGGCGCGCGTAGAGTGGGGGCATGATCACACCGCGTTTCGACATTCTGGGCCAGGCGATTGCCGACGCCAGCCGCACGCAGATGCTGTGCGAGCTGATGGAGGGCCGCGCCTATACCAACAAGGAGCTGGCGGCGGCTGCGGGCGTGACGCCGCAGACCGCCTCGGCGCATTTGCGGCTGCTGCAGGATGCAGGGCTGGTGGTGGCGGAAAAGCGCGGCCGCTGCGTTTATCACCGGCTGGCAGGCGCGGAAGTGGCCCATGCGCTGGAGCAGCTGGCCGCGATTGCGCCTGCGGACAGCCTGCACCGCGCCCAGCAGCGCAAGGCGGGCGGGCTGGCGCAGCTGCGCAGCTGTTATGACCATCTGGCAGGCCCGCTGGCGGTGGCGATGACCGGCGCGTTCCTGGACCGCGGCATGCTGGTGGAGCAACAGGGGGCTTTCTGCGCCGTGCCGACCGGGGAGTGGCTGAAACTGGGCGTGGTGCTGCCGGAGCGGCCGGGCCGCCAGCCTTTTGCCCGGCCCTGCCTGGACTGGACCGAACGCAAGCTGCATGTGGCCGGGCCGATGGGGCGGCAGATCCTGGATCACGCGCTGACGAGCGGCTGGGTCAAGCGGCACCGGCACAAGCGCGGACTGATGCTGACGGCACCGGGGCGGGTGGCGCTGGAGCAGATTCTGGGCCTGCACTGCGGCGCGCTGGCGGAGGCCTGAGCGGCGTGAAAGCCGGGTAAAACAGGCCCGCCGCGCCTGTGCGCCTGCTGCACCACACGAAAAATCGAATGTTAAAAACCTTGATTTGCCGGGGAAATGGCGCAACCTTTTAGGTATGAGCTTTGATCAGGTGCAGCCTTTTCCCGGATCTCCCATTCCTCAGCAAGTCGCGTTTGACCGGCGGGAACTGTCGGTTATCATGACGCTTTATGGCCGTATGGTCGCCGCCGGGGAATGGCGCGATTACGGGATTGCCTCCCTGCGTGATCTGGCGGTGTTCTCTGTCTTCCGGCGCACGGCGGAGCATCCGCTGTACCGCATCGAAAAGCGGCCCAAGCTGCGCAACCGGCAGGGCCAGTATGCGGTTGTCGGGATGGACGGTCATATCCTGAAGCGCGGGGCGGATCTGAAGACCGTGCTGAGGGTGCTGGAGCGCAAGCTGATCCGCTCCGTGGAGTAGCCGCAGGGGTGCGGCGGAGCGGGGACCGGAAAATTTGAATTTTCCGGCCAAAAATCTTCGAAAGATTTTGTACCGCCTGCGGCCGCGGGCGGAGGCTATCCCAGCCGTTTGTGCGCGGTGACCGGGCCGTCGCCCTGGGCTTCGATCCGTTCGATAGCCGCAGCAATGGGTTCGATGGCCACCGCCATGTCATGGGCATTGGCGTGGATCAGCGTTTCAGCATCCCGCACCAGCGCAACGTGGCCCTTCCAGAACAGCAGGTCGCCGCGCCGGTAGTCTCCAGCGGGAGCCGGGCCGCCCAGCTCGGCCTCTTGCATGTCGCTGTCGCCGGGGCAGGGGGTGCCGCAGGCTAGCAGCGCGGCCTGCACCAGGCCGGAGCAGTCGATGCCGAAGCGGCTGTTGCCGCCCCAGAGGTAGGGCGTGCCGAGGAACAGTTCCGCCACTGTCACCGGGTCGCCGGTGTGGGCGCCCAGCGGCGAGAGGTGGCGGGCGGGGATGAAGCCAAGTGTGGTTTCCAAAAACCGGCCGGTGCCGCCCAGAACCTGCACCCGGCTGCCGTGGCTGAGGGCATGGGTTTCCGGCGATTTGAAATCATCTGCCGTATAGGCGTGGGTGGCCGGGGCGCTGACCCAGTGGGTCGCTTCGAAAGGCGCGGTCAGGGAGGGGCCGGGCACGTAGCCCACATAGGAATCCTTGGCCGCCTGCAGAAAGGCCCAGCCGTCGCGGTCCTCATACACCGTGACCGGCTCGCCATAGACAAGCTGGCGGTCGCGGGTGCCGTCCGGTGCGCGGAGGAGATCCGCAACCGGCACGCCGATGCGGGCGGCGGTGCCGTCGGCGCGCAGCAGCCCGTCCGGCGCATCGCGCAGATGGGCTGCGGCAACGCGGTCGTTCACCGGTGTGCGGCGGCGGTCTGCCATCCCGGTCACAGCTCCAACAGGTCCGGCAGCGCGGCAAACAGCGCGCGTGCGCCTTGCAGGGCGCCGCCCTTGGGCCGGCCCGGTGCAGCGCTGGGGGTCCAGCCATAGATGTCGAAATGCATGTAGCGGGTCTCTCCGGCAAAGCGGCGCAGGAACAGGGCTGCGGTGATCGAGCCTGCAAAGCCGCCCGACGGTGCGTTGTCCAGATCGGCGATGCCGGGTTCGATCATCGTTTCATAGGGATCGTGGAAGGGCATCCGCCAGACCGGGTCGGCGGTGCGGGACGCAGTGGCGGACAGGGCGGCGGCATCGGCATGGTGGTCCGTGTAGAAGGGCGACAGGTCCGGGCCGACCGCAACCCGGGCGGCGCCGGTGAGGGTGGCCATGGAGATCAGCAGGTCCGGCGTTTCCTCTGCCGCCAGGGCCAGCGCATCGGCCAGCACCAGGCGGCCCTCGGCGTCGGTGTTGTTGACCTCCACCGTCAGCCCCTTGCGCGACGTCAGCACGTCGCCGGGGCGGAAGGCGGGGCCGGAGACGGAATTTTCCACCGCCGGAATCAGCACCCTGAGCTGCAGGTCCAGCCCGGCGGCCATGATCATGCGCGCCAGCCCCAGGACATTGGCGGCGCCGCCCATGTCCTTTTTCATCAGCGCCATGCTGCTGCCGGGTTTCAGGTTCAGCCCGCCGGTGTCGAAGCAGACGCCCTTGCCCACCAGGGTGAGCTTGGGGCCGCTGCCGCCCCAGCGCAGGTCGATCAGCCGCGGCGCGCGGTCCGAGGCGCGGCCCACGGTGTGGATCAGCGGCAAATTCTGCGCCAGCAGATCCTCGCCGAGAATCGTGGAGATGTCTGCGCCGAAGTCTTCCGCCAGGGATTCCGCCGCGGCCTGCAGCTCTGCCGGGCCCATGTCGGAGGCGGGGGTGTTGATCAGGTCACGGGTCAGGCATTCGGCGGCGGCCAGCGATTCGATGGCGGCGGCATCCACCCCGTCAGGAGCCGCCAGCGCGGCGGACTCATCCTTGCCTTCCTTGTAGCGGCCGAAGCGGTAGCCGGTCAGCAGCCAGCCCAGGGATTCGGTTGCGGCGGCCTCTGCCGGGAGGCCGGAGGCAATCCGGTACGTGCCCGCGGGCAGTTTCTGCGCCGCTTCGGCCAGTACAAAGCGGCGGCGCGCGCGCTGGGCGGCGCTGCCGTATCCGGCCAGGGCCATGTCAACGGCGCCATCGTCGCCCGGCACCGCCAGCGCCTGGCCGCAGGCGCCGGTGAATCCCTGCGCCTTGGCCCAGGCCTGAACGCGCTGCGGCTGGCTGGAGAGCCAGCTGTCGAAAGTGTCGCTTGCGATAACATGCACAGGGCAGGCGTCCGCGCCGGCTGCGGCAAAGACTGGCGGCATCGAAATACTCCGGTTGCAATCATTTCTGATGCGCCAGAGTAGCCGCCGCAGCGCGGCCTGCAAGCCCTGCGGGAAGCGGAGGTATCAGATCGTCATGTCCTGCTGGTCCCAGACCGCGGTCAGCGAGCGTTCGCCCACGCGCATCAGGCGGAACAGAATCGCCGCTACCGCCGGCGCATCCTCGGCGTCGATGGCTGCGGTCACGTCATTGGCAATCGACGCCAGCGCCGTCATGCCGATCTGATCGGCAATCGCGATCAGCGACCGGGCGCTTTTGCGCAGGTTCGCCATTTCATTCTGCCGCCACAGACGCTCGCAATGCGTCAGGCGGACAGCCATCTCTTCGATTGCACGGCAGACGACGTCCTCGGCGCCGGTTTCGCCGAGCTGCTCATACAGCGCGGTGAGTTTGTCAGGATCGAGGCGCACTGTTTCCGAGTGCATTACTGTTAGTATATTGGCCACCACTTTCACCCAAATTCTTTATGCCCCCACGGCACGTCTGCCAATCTGCGCCCGACAAGTTTTCAAAAGGTTTCCAGCAGGGTGTTCAAATCTCTCGAATTTGCGGACAATGCAGGGTATCAAGCCCGGCAACACGAATGTTGACAGGACATGACAATGGAATTTGCCAAACCCCTGCCCAGTTATCTGGTGACCCGCTACCATGGATGGAAGGCCACATCCTATGAGGAGAATCAGGGCTGGTACCGCCGCCTGGCAACCGAAGGCCAGCGGCCGCGGGCGATGGTAATCTCCTGCTGCGACAGCCGGGTGCATGTGACCTCGATCTTCGGGGCCGACCAGGGCGAGTTTTTCATTCACCGCAATATCGCCAACCTGGTGCCGCCCTATGCGCCGGACGGCGACCATCACGGCACCTCGGCGGCGGTGGAATATGCGGTGACCGCGCTGAAGGTGGCGCATCTGATCGTGCTGGGCCATTCGCAGTGCGGCGGCGTGCAGGGCTGCATCGACATGTGCAAGGGCCAGGCGCCGCAGCTGGAAGAGAAGACCAGCTTTGTCGGCCGCTGGATGGAGATCCTGAAGCCCAAATTCGAGGGTGTGGCGGATATCGAGGACCCGGTGGACCAGGCGCGCCAGTTTGAGCGCCAAGCCGTTGTCGCGTCTATGGAAAACCTGATGACTTTCCCGTTCATCGAATCGGCGGTCAAGGCCGGGGAGCTGAGCCTGCACGGGCTGTGGACCGATATCGGCGAGGGCGGGCTGGAATGCTACGACCCCAAGACGGGGGCTTTTCTGCCGGTCTGAGGTCAGACCTTTTCTTTGCCGTTTCCGAATGCAGCCGCCAGATTGGCGGCTGCTTGCGTATAGCCGCCCGCGGCCCCGTCGACAAAATGCACATGGGCGTCCTCAACCGGGGAGGGCACGATGCAGGTGACCAGCGCGGCGTCCTGTTCATGCAGGCCGAACTCAACCAGCCCGGCCTCTGCCGCCCGCTCCAGCTGGCGGCGGATCCGGTCGCGGATGCCGGCCGTGCAGTCCAGCGTCATCTTCAGGCCGTCGTCGAACTTGCGGAAATCCGAGTTGGCCTTGAGCACGGACAGGTAATGCACCGGGTCAAACCTGCCGGCCCGCCGTTTGCTGAGGAAGATCAGCCCGGCGAGGGCGCTGTGCGCCAAAAGATAAAGCTTCCGTAAAATCAGAGGGGTTTTGCCGCGCGAGGATTGCGCCTCCAGCGCCAGCCCGGCGGGCGGAAAGCCCAGTTTGGGCCCGGTTTCGGGGACCGGGTGGCCGTTGTCTTTCAGTTCGCCGGCCACAGCCAGCAGGCGGGAGGAGAACCGGGCAAATGCCTGCGGGTCCGCGCCGGGCGCGGGCTGTGCCACCACCGACAGGATGATGCCGTTGCGCGCGGGCGTGTTGCTCCAGCGGCAGGAGAGGCCGGAGAGATCGGGCGCTTCGGCCTGCGGGTCAGGCGGCACCTCGAAGGCGCCCGCCTTCATCTGCGCCTCGGCCCAGGCCAGGCCGCCGCCGCTGAACATGGCGAAATCGGCGTGGTCCGACACCGCATAACGGGCGATTCTCACGTCCTGCCCCTCTGTCCGGATCCAGCGGAGCGGCAGCATGGCGGCGCGCAGGCTGACGCCGAATTCCGTCTCGGTCCAGCTGCGCAAAGCGGCCAGAACGCGCCGGGCGGTCTCCTGGTGGCGCGGCGGCACCGCAAAGGCGGCGCCATCGCCGCCGAAGATGTACGGAAAGGCCTCGCCCGGCAGCGCGTTGCGCATGGCGGCGATCACCGCGGCACCGATCATGTTCACAGTCTTGTAGCGGCCGGCCGCGACCAGCGCGGTGGAGTTCACGATATCGGTGCAGCACAGGTGCCAGTCCGGCGGCAGCGGCGCAAAGGCTTCCGGAGCGGACAAGCTGTCAAAGCTGCGGACCTTGGGGAGGCTGTCGTAGAAGCTGTCCGTTGTCATGCGTTCCCGCTCCGGTCCTTGGCCCCGGTGATCCGTGCCAGAGGTCTGTTTTTGTGACCTGCGGTTTCTACCTAAACAATTTGTGCGCCGGGGCCAAACATGCAAGCTGTGCGGCGGAAACAAAAAACGGGGACGGAAGATGCAGGCCGGATTGATCTTGTTGTGCCTGGCCTATGTGCTGAGCCAGTTTTTCCGCGCTTTCCTGGCGGTGCTGTCGGGGGTGCTGGGGCAGGATATCGGCGCGGCGCCGGATGACCTGGCGTTTGCCTCGGGCATGTGGTTCCTGTCCTTTGCGGCGATGCAGCTGCCGGTCGGCTGGGCGCTGGACCATGCAGGCCCGCGCCGGACAGCGGCGGTGCTGCTGCTGCTGGGCGGCGGCGGCGGCGCGGCGCTGTTTGCCGCGGCCACGGCGCCCCTGCATGTGAGCATCGCGATGTTCCTGATCGGCATCGGCTGCTCGCCGGTGCTGATGGCGTCCTATTATATCTTTGCCCGCCAGTATCCGCCCGCCCGCTTTGCCACCCTGGCGGCGCTGATGCTGGGGGTGGGTTCGGCCGGCAATCTGGTCGCCTCGTATCCGACCGCGCTGGCGGTGGATCTGTTCGGCTGGCGCGGCACGCTGGCGGGGCTGGCGGCGGTGTCGGTCGCGGTGGCGGCGGGGATCTTTGTGACGGTCAGCGACCCGGACAAGCCGGATGGCGAGCATAAAGGGTCAGTGCTGGACCTGCTGAAGATGCCGGTGATGTGGGCGATCTTCCCGCTGATGCTGGTGGCCTATGCGCCTTCGGGCGCGCTGAGGGGGCTGTGGATCGGACCCTACCTGAGCGATCTCTACGGGCTCAGCACCCAGCAGGTGGGGCTGGCGACCCTGGTGATGGGCGCGGCTATGATTGCCGGGACCTTTGCCTATGGCCCGCTGGACCGGATGCTGGGCACCCGCAAATGGGTCATTCTGGGCGGCAACCTGCTGGGCTGCGCGGCGCTGGGCGGGCTGATCCTGGCGGGCGGGCTGCCGGTCTGGATGCCGGTGGTGCTGATGGCCGCCGTTGGGTTCTTTGGCGCGTCTTTCCCGGTGATCATGGCGCATGGCCGGGCCTTTGTGCCGCCGCACCTGGCGGGGCGCGGCGTGACGCTGCTGAACTTCTTTGGCATTGGCGGCGTGGGAATCATGCAATTCGCCACCGGCCGCATTCACGCAAATCTGGCTGGAGCAGACCCATCCTTGCCCTATACGGGCATTTTCGGCTTCTTTCTGGTGTGCCTGGCGGCGGGATGCGCAATTTATCTGCTCAGCCGCGACAGCATGGACTGATCCGCCCCTTTAAACTTTTGCCCGAAGGCATTATCACTCCCGCGCCGGCCATGGGGCCGGGCAATACTGGAGAAACAGACAAATGGGTTACCGCATCGTCGTCGTTGGCGCCACTGGCAACGTGGGCCGCGAAATGCTGAACATCCTGGCCGAGCGCCAGTTCCCTGTGGATGAGATTGCTGTGCTGGCAAGCCGCAAATCTCTCGGCACCGAAGTCAGCTTTGGCGATAAGACACTCACTACCCAGGATCTGGACACCTTTGATTTCACCGGCTGGGACATGGCGCTGTTTGCCGTGGGCTCCGCCGCGACCAAGGATTACGCGCCCAAGGCGGCGGCTGCCGGCTGCACCGTGATCGACAACTCGTCGCTGTACCGCTACGATCCGGACATCCCGCTGATCGTGCCGGAGGTGAACCCGCAGGCGATCCACGGCTATGCCAAGAAGAACATCATCGCCAACCCCAACTGCTCCACCGCGCAGATGGTTGTCGCGCTGAAGCCGCTGCATGACCGCGCCAGGATCAAGCGCGTTGTGGTGTCGACCTACCAGTCGGTGTCCGGCTCCGGCAAAGACGCGATCGACGAGCTGTGGGATCAGACCAAGGCGGTTTATAACCCGACCCAGGACGTGCCGCCGAAGGTCTATCCCAAGCAGATCGCCTTCAACGTCATTCCGCATATCGACGTCTTCATGGACGACGGTTCGACCAAGGAAGAGTGGAAGATGGTGGCCGAGACCAAGAAGATCGTCGATCCGGCGATCAAGGTCACCGCGACCTGCGTCCGGGTGCCGGTGTTTGTCGGCCACTCTGAATCCATCAACATCGAGTTCGAGGACTTCCTGGACGAGGACGAAGCCCGCGATATCCTGCGCGAGGCGCCGGGCATCATGGTGATCGACAAGCGCGAAGCCGGCGGCTACGTGACCCCGGTGGAATGCGTCGGCGATTTCGCCACCTTCATCAGCCGCATCCGCCAGGATTCGACCCTCGATAACGGCCTGAACCTGTGGTGCGTCAGCGACAACCTGCGCAAGGGCGCGGCGCTGAACGCGGTGCAGATTGCCGAACTGCTGGGCCGTGAGGTCCTGAAGAAGGGCTAAGCCTTATATCCTTTTGGTGAGGGGGCCGCTTCGGAAGAGGCGGCCCCTTTTCTTTTGCACGGCTGCCGGGGCGCGGGCGGGCCCGGTAATTTGAAGGGGAGAGCACAGCAACCGCCGCAGACAGAGGAAACCGCCATGATCGCCCTGCAGGATTTCAGCACCGCCACCCCCGCAACGCAGATGCTTCCGTCCTTTGCTCCGCTGCAGCTGCCGCAGCGATCCGCCGCCGCGGCACGCCCTGAGCCGCAGCGCCAGCCCCGGCTGAGCTGCGTTACGGCGGCTGAACTGAAGCAGCATGTCGCCAGCGAGTTCAGTTCTGCCGGGGACTGGTTCACCCTGTGCCGCGGGCTGCGCCGCAAGGGGCTGTGCCTGCGGATGCGCGGCGAGGATCTGTGGCTGTTCGATGCAACCAGCCTCACCGCGATCTCCTCCTGCGAGGATCTGGGGATCGACCCGGAGGAGCTGGAGCTGCGGTTTGGCCCGTCGCAGCCGCAGCGGCCCTCTGCCCAGGCGGCCTGAGCGTTCTGGCCACGCCGGGGGCGGAAGGGTAGGCTTGGCGTCAGGCGGGCGGGTTTTGCCCGCCCTGTTTTCCTGATTGAGAGATGCCAATGCGATTTTCCTTGATGGTTTTTGCCTTCTCCTGCTGTGCCTTGGCTGCCGCGCCGGCGGCGGCGGACGAAATTCCGGTCAGCAGCCGGGTGTCCCAGGTGACCCTGTACCCGGGGCTGGCCGAAGTGACGCGCAGCGCGGCGCTGACGCTTGCCGAAGGGCGGCACCGGCTGATCCTGCAGAATGTGCCGCACTCTGCGCGGCTGAGCAGCCTGCAAGTGGAGATCGCCGGGGCCCGCCGCCTTGCCACGCAGCTGCGCCAGGATTACGTGCCGCCGCGCGATGCGGATGATCCGCAGATCGACGCCGCCAAGGCGCGTGTCCGCGAGGCGGAGGCCCGCATCGCTGCGGTCCGCGATGAGGCGGAGCGGGCCCGGGCCGGTGTCAGGGCGGCGGAAGCCGCGATCGGCTTCCTGCAGCAGCTGGGCGGCAACGAGGGGCTGGCGCAGGCCGATGCTGCCGCGCTCAGCGCGATTGCCCGGATGATTTCGGAAGAGGCCGCGGATGCCAGCCAGGCGGCAGTGGCCGCCGGGGCTGAGGCGCGGCGGATTGAGCTGCAGCTGGAGAATCTGGAGGAAGACCTGGCAGAGGCCCGCGCGGCGCTGGCGGCGCTCATGCTGGAAGACCGCGACCGGCTGTTCATTGCGGTGGATATCGAGGCTGACCAGGCGGGCGAAGGCGCGGTGACGGTCCGCTATCTCACGCAAGGTGCCGGAAGCATCGGCTGGCAGCCGTCTTATGAAATGCACCTCAGCACCGGGGACGCTGCTGCGGATGCGGCTGAAGTCACCCTGAAGCGGGCGGTGCTGCTGGCTCAGGACACCGGCGAGAACTGGCAGGATGTGGCGCTGACGCTGTCGACGGCAACACCTTCGGGGCAGGGCAGCCCCTCTGCGCTGCATCCCTGGCTGCGCCGGCTTGAGGCGCCGGAGCTGCCGCGGGCGCAAAAGCGGCTGAATTCGTTTGAGTCTGACATGGGATCCCTGGCGGAGCCGGCGGCAGAGGCGGCCGCAGTTGCTGAGGAGGCGCTTGAGTGGAGCGCGGATCGCAGCGGTGCTGCTGTCACCTACCGGTTTGGCGCGCCGGTCACCGTGGCCTCCGGCGCCGATCTGCTGCGTCTGGAGATGGACAGCCTGACTTCGGCTGCCGAGGTGCGGGCGGTGGCGGTGCCGTCGCGGGATGAGACCGCCTATAGGGTGGCAGAATTCACCAACAGCTTTGGCGAGCAGCTGCTGGCCGCGGCTGACGTGCCGCGCTTTGCGGATGGCAAGCTGATTGCGGTTGAGGATTTTGCAGGGCTGGCGCCGGGGGCGGAGATGGAGGCCGGGTTCGGCCCTGTCGAGGGTCTGCGGCTCAGCCGCGATGTGCTGGATCAGAGCGAAGGCGGCCAGGGGCTGATCACGCGCAGCAGCCAGCAGGTGCAGGCGGTGGAGATCGAGGTGGAGAACCTGACCGGGCAGGACTGGCCGGTGCGGGTGCTGGACCGGGTGCCCTATTCGCAGCAGGACGATCTGGAGATCGGCTGGAGCGCCAAACCGCGGCCTGCGGAGACGGATGTGGAGAAGCAGCGCGGCATCCTGGCCTGGGACCTGGAGCTGGCAGCAGGTGAAAGCCGCACCATCCGGCTGGACACCACGCTGAACTGGCCCGAGGGTATGGTGCTGCGCTGAGGCTGGCGTTGCGCATGTCCGCAGCGGGA
>NZ_JBQKUH010000088.1:0-12076 GCF_054968485.1 Leisingera sp. G5_S3_59_S7 | reverse complement strand
TATATCAGCCAGGCTTGGACCAGAGCATTCAGCACCTACCCCTCCTGATCGACGACCCGCCAAAGCCAATGCTCGCCCCCCCCGATTGACATGACAACATCGTCCAGATGCCAATTTCTGCCGAGCTGCCAGCTGACCGGCCGCAATTGTTGTTGCGCGTTTTCTTCCTAACTTTTCAGCCTGGGCCCACATTTTCTGATGCGATACGATGATACCCAGCTTAGCAAGAAGATCCTCTACCATCCGAAGGCTGCGCAGAAACCGGAAGTACAGCCAGACAGCGCAAGCAATCACTTCGGGCGGGCAACGGTTGCCGCGACAGAGGCAGGCGTCGGTCATGCCGCCACTTCGCACTTTTTTGCGGGCAGCCGCATTAACTTTATAGCCCCTCCCGCGACGCTACTTCCTCAATGCAGGCAGCCCCACGCCAGTGGACTGGAAACCGCCGTCCGAAGCGATCGTCTGCCCGGTCACGTAGCTGGCCTTGTCCGAACACAGGAAGACGATCACCGATGCGATTTCATCCTCCGACCCGTAGCGGTTCAGGGGGATAGCGTCGTGATAGGCATCGATGATTTCTTGGCTGTGCACGGCCATTGCGAGCTTGGTCCGCACCGGTCCGGGCGCCACGCAGTTTGCGCGTACACCGTGTTCCCCCAGCTCTGCCGCCTGCTGCTGCGTCAGGTGGATCACCGCTGCCTTCGAGGTGCCATAGGCCACCCGCAGGGTTGAGGCTCGCAGCCCCGAGATCGAGGCGATATTGACGATCGCCCCCGCGGTTTCCTTGAGATGCGGGATCGCCGCCTGGCTGCACAGGAACACGCCGTCAAGGTTGGTCTCCATCACCCGTCGCCATCGGTCGAAGCCGGTCTCCTCGATAGGTCCGAAATCGGCCACGCCCGCATTGTTCACCAGCGCGTCGATGCGGCCAAAGTGATCCGCGCATTCCGCCATCATCGCCGTCACCTGATCCGGCTGCGACACATCGCAGACAACCGGCAGCACATTGTCCAGCTGCGCCGCTTCCGCCATCAGCGCCTCGCCGTCGCGGTCGATCATCGCGACCTGCCGCCCCTCGGCAAGAAACTGTTTGGTGGCGGCCAGCCCGATACCGCGGGCGGCACCGGTGACAATCACGGTTTTTCTGGTCATGGCAAATTCCTCAGTTGGCAGGGCCGGACAGGCCGATGGACAGTTGCGGGAACAGCCCGATCACCGCCAGCCCCAAGAGGCAGGCCAGCAGGAAGGGCATCGCCCCCCGCGCGACCCGTTCAATGGGCAGCCGGGTGACATTGGCAGCGACATACAGGTTGATGCCGACCGGCGGGGTGATCAGCCCGATGGCCAGATTGACCATCACCAGCACCCCGAACCAGACCGGATCCCAGCCCAGTTCGCGGGCCACCGGCATCAGGATCGGCAGGCAGATGAACATTACCGTGACCGCATCCATGAACATGCCCGCAACCAGCAGGATCAGCATGATCACCAGCAGGATCACCCATTCATTACCGCTCAGCCCCAAGAGCACCCCGGAATAACTGCCAACCAGATCCTCCACCGTGACCACCCAGCCAAAGAGGCTGGCATAGGCCACTACCAGCATCACCGTGGCAGAGGATGCGGCAGCATCGCACAGCGAATTGTAGAGCCCGGCAATGGTCAGCGTCCGGTAGACCAGCCCGCCGACCAGCAGCGCATAGACCGTGGCTACCAGCGCCGCTTCGGTCGGGGTGAAGACACCGGAGTAGATGCCGCCCAGGATCACCACAGGGGTCATCAGCCCCCAGAAACTATCCTTGAACGATAGCCACAGCCGCAGCGCATAGGGCCGGTCCTCATGCGGCGCCGGGCTAAGCGCCTGCAGCGAGGGCGCATCGCCGCCCGCGCCGCCGCGACGCTTGGCCAGCGGCAGCGTCAGCAGCATCATTAGTCCCATGAAAAGCCCGGGCAGGATCGCCGCCAGGAACAGGTGCGAGATCGAGGTCTCGGCAATCACCCCGTAGATCACCAGCCCGATCGACGGCGGGATGACGATCGACAGCGCGGCGCCGGTGCAAACCAGCCCGGCGGCATAGGCGCGGGGATAGCCGTCTTCCTCCATGCCCTTGATGATCATCGGCCCGATCGCTGCGACCGAAGCCGGGCCGGATCCGCTCACCGCGCCCCAGAATAGGCAGACGGCAGTGCCGACGATGCCCATGCCGCCCGGCATCGAGCCGATCAGCACCCGGAAGAAGCGGATCATCCGCTCGGCAATGCCCAGCGAGCCCATCAGCGTACCCGCCAAGATGAAGAAGGGGATCGCCAGCAGCGAGAACTTGGTGATACCGGTGGCGATCAAATCGCCTGCCAGTTCCAGCCCGAAACCGATCTGCCACATGGCGTAAAGCGCTGACAGCCCCAGCGACATCGCCACCGGCACCCGCAGCGCCAGCAGCAGGAAGAACAGGATCACCATTTCGGTGCCGGCCGGCAGGCCGGGGATCAGGTCAGACATCGGGGATCACCTCACGCTCATCGCCCGTCACCCAGACCTCCCAGGCATGCTGCAGGTAGCGCACCAGCACCAGCGCAAAGCCAATGGGCACCGCGGCCTGGTAGTACCAGGCTGGAACGCCGAGACCGTAGGAGCGCAGCCCGTTGCTGATCAGGTTCGCCACCGCCTGCCACGAAAACCACGCCGACAGCGCCAGCAGCAGCGCCGCGGCCAGCACCGACAGCACGAACACCGCGCGGCGCAGCACCGTCGGCAGCAGGTCGTAAACCAGCCCGACCGCCAGATGCTCGCCGCGCCGTGCCGCAATGGCGGCACCGAACACGGTCAGCAGCAGAAAGCCGCTGGTCAGCAGTTCCTCGGTTGCGGCAAGCGAATAGCTGGTGCCGTAGCGCACCACCACATTAGCAAAGCCGAGCAGGGTCATGGCAAGAAAGATCACCGCGCAGATGATCTTCTCGGCCTCGCGCAGGATGAAGGACATCCCCTCCTCCTTTGGTTTGAAGATCACTGCGGGCCGTCCGTATGGGACGCCCCGCAGCCTTGGGCTGAATTATTCGGCGCCGCTGATGGCGTCTTCAAAGGCCTGGACCAGCTCCGGACCGACTTTCGCCGCCCATTCGTCATAGGCGGGCTGGGTTGCAGCCTTGAAGGCGGCCAGTTCCTCGGCCGTGGGCTCATAGACCTCCATGCCCTTTTCGCGGAGGAAATCGATGCCCGAAGCCGTCGCATCGCGCGAGATCTGGCGCTGGTAGGCCATTGCCTCATCCGCCGCCGCCTTCAGCTTGGCCTGCATCTCCGCATCATAGCTGTCCCATTTCTTCTGGCTGATGCCGATGAAGATTGGGTCGTATGAATAGTGCCAGGTTGTCAGGTATTTCTGCACCTCGTAGACCTGCTGCGGGATGATCACCGCGCCGATCGGGTTTTCCTGGCCGTCCACCACACCCTGCTGCAGCGCGGTCAGGGTTTCGCTCCACTGCATCTGCTGCGGGTTGGCGCCCAGTGCGTTCATCACGTCGATATACATCGGCCCCGCGACCCGCATGTTCAGGCCCTTCATGTCCTCGGGGGTCTTTACCGGGCGGCTGTTGTTGGTCACCTCGCGGAAACCATTCTCGCCCCAGGCCAGCACGATGATGCCCTTTTCCTTGAGGATGGCTGCCAGCTTTTCCCCCGGTGCACCCTGGGTGGTGGCATCCACCTGGTCATAGTCCGAATAAAGATAGGGCAGCGAGAATACCGCCATCTCCGGCACGAGCGGGGTGACGTTGATCGCCGAGGTCACCACCAGATCCAGCGCCCCTCGGCCGGTCATCTCGGCCTGTCGCATCTGGTCGCCGCCTGCCAGCTGGGCATTGGGGAAGATCCGCACGCTGATATCACCGCCGGTCGCATCTGCGATCAGATCGGCGAATTTCTCCGCTCCCTTGTGCCAGGTGGTGGTGTCGCCGGTGTTGTGCGACAGGCGCAGGGTTTCGGCCGAGGCTGCCGCCGCCATCACCGCCCCCGCCAGGGCGGTTGCCAGCACAGTTTTGCCCAGTTTCGAAATTGTCATCTTGCTCTCCCAGATTTCGGACCGGTCCAACCCAGCCGCACTGGGCTCCTCTGTCCGGTCATAGATCCATATACTGTATCGACTGAAGATCCACATTATGGAACACGTTCACTGTCACGATTTTATTGCCACGATCAAGAAGAACTTGCAATATTCCTAAATACCCAAATGATGGGCGGCAACTTACGAACCCGGGGACAAGGAGAGGGCCGATCGGGTCCACATAATGGAACACTCTAAGGGCGATAGCAGCGCAGCCGCACTGGCCGGCAGCCAGACCGTGGACCGGGCACTGGCCTTGCTCGGCATGGTCGGGCGGCGGCCCTCCGAGGGCGCAAGCCTCAGCGAACTGGTCGCCGAAAGCGGCCTCAACAAGCCCACCGTGCGGCGGCTGCTGCTGGCGCTCATCCGCAACGGGATGGTCGAGCAGAACGAGCAGACGCGGCGCTACTTCCTTGGCGAAGAAGCTTATATTCTCGGGACTTTTGCCGCCCACCGGCACGGGCTGCTGGAACTCTCCTACGAGCCCCTGGCGCGGCTCGCGGCGGAGACAGGCGATGCGGCCTTCCTGTCAGTCAGGCGCGGCTTCTCCGCTCTCTGCCTGCACCGCGAGGAGGGCACCTACCCGATCCGCACCTTTGCGCTGATGACCGGGCGGCTGCACCCGCTAGGCGTCGGCGCAGGCTCGCTGGCCATGCTCTCCGCCCTGCCTGCTGCAGAGGCGGAGACCGCGCTTGAAGCCAATGCCGCGCTGCTGGCCTCGGAGTACCCGCAGCTGCCGCCCGGCCGAATCCGAAGCTGCATCGCGGAGACGCGCAGCACCGGCTATGCGCTCAATCCTGGGCTGGTCTTTCCCGATTCGTGGGGAATCGGCGTGGCACTGCACCGCCCCGACGGCAGCCTGGCCGGCGCCCTGTCGCTGGCCGCCATCGAAAGCCGGATGCAGCCGCCGCGGCGGGCCGAGCTGGCGGCGCGGCTGCAGGAGGCGGCCCAAAGCATCGAAACGAAACTCGCGCAGCTCTATGCCGCGCGCACCCCCACCTGAGGAGGACACTATGAGCGAAGCACAGATCATCGGATGGGGGCATACGCCGTTCGGCAAATCTACGCTACCCGGCACGGAAGAGCTGATGGCCGCTGCTGTCACCGAGGCGCTGGAGCACGCAGGCATCGCGCCGCAGGACGTCGACGGCATCTTTGCCGGCGTGTTCAACAATGGCTTCTCGCAGCAGGATTTCCAGGCCGCGCTGGTGGCAATGGGCGACGAGCGTTTTGCCCACACCCCCGCCACCCGTTTTGAAAACGCCTGCGCCACCGGTTCGGCGGCGCTGCACGGGGCGCTGGATTTCATCGCCGCGGGCCGGGGCCGGATCGCGCTGGTGGTGGGTGCGGAAAAGATGACCGCCACCCCCACGCCCAAGGTCGGCGACATCCTTCTGGGCGCTTGCTACCGAAATGAAGAGGCGGAAACAGACGGTGGCTTTGCCGGGCTGTTCGGCCAGATCGCGGCCGGCTATTTCCAGCGCTATGGCGACAAGAGCGAAGAACTTGCGATGATCGCCGCCAAGAACCACGCCAATGGCATGGCCAACCCACTGGCTCATATGCGCAAGGATTTCGGCACCGCCTTCTGCAACACTGTATCCGACAAGAATCCGCTGGTCGCAGGCCCGCTGCGGCGCACCGACTGCTCGCTGGTCTCCGACGGAGCGGCGGTACTGGTGCTGGCAGACCCGGAAACCGCGGCCGCCATGCAGCGCGCCATCGCCTTCCGCGCCCGCACCCACGCCAATGAGATCATGGCGCTGTCGCGCCGCGACGTGCTGGAATTCGCTGGCGCCCGCCGCGCCTGGGCTGCCGCCTTTGACCACTCCGGACTGACCCTTGATGACCTGTCGCTGGTGGAGACCCACGACTGCTTCACCATCGCCGAGATGCTCGAATACGAGGCAATGGGCCTGGCCGAACGCGGCCAGGGCGGCCGGGTGATCCGCGACGGCATCACCGCCAAGGACGGCAAGCTGCCGGTTAATGCTTCCGGCGGGCTTAAATCCAAGGGCCACCCGATCGGCGCCACTGGCGTGTCGATGCATGTGATGGCAGCAATGCAGCTGATGGAGGAGGCCGAAGACATGCAGATCCCCGGCGCCGAAATCGCCGGCGTGTTCAACATGGGCGGCGCCGCGGTCGCCAATTATGTATCGATCCTGGAGCGGGTAAAATGAGCACCAGCCTGCCCCAAGCCATCACCCCGGTTTCCTCCCGGGTGATGAACCTGTCCCATCTGCTGACCGAAAGCGCCCGCCGCCACTCCGATGAAACCGGCTTTGTCTGGGGCGACCGGACCTGGAGCTGGGCCGAAATGGAGGCTCGCTCCGCTGCCTTTGCCGCCGCCCTGTCGGACCGCTTCGAGCTCGGCAAGGGCGACCGCCTGCTGGTGCAGTCGGCCAACAACAACCAAATGTTCGAGGCGATGTTCGCCTGCTGGCGTATCGGCGCGATCTGGGTGCCAGCCAACTTCCGCCAATCGCCGGATGAACTAGCCTATCTGGCCGAAAGTTCCGGTGCCAAGGGCATGCTGTGCGGTGCCGAGTTCCCCGGTCATGCAGCGGCCTGCAAACGGCTGCGCTTTACCATCGGCATCGGTGAAGGTCTTGGAGACAGCTACGAGACGTTGGTGGCGGAATACCGCGGCCAGGCGCAGACCGCGGTGGCGGTGGACCGGGACGATCCCTGCTGGTTCTTTTTCACCTCCGGCACCACCGGGCGGCCCAAGGCAGCGGTGCTGACGCATGGCCAGCTCGCCTTTGTCGTGACCAACCACCTCTGCGACCTGATGCCAGGTACGGGCCCCGAAGACGCCTCAATCGTGGTGGCGCCGCTCAGCCACGGCGCCGGCATCCACCAGCTGGCGCAGGTCGCTCATGGCGCCAAAACGGTCCTGCCCGCCGGGGCGAAGTTCGACCCGGACGAGATCTGGGGACTGGTGGCAAAATGGAACGTCAGCAACCTGTTCACCGTGCCGACCATCGTCAAGCTGCTGGTGGAACACCCGTCGGTGCATCAGCACGACCATTCCAGCCTGCGCTACATGATCTATGCCGGCGCCCCAATGTACCGCGCCGACCAGGTCCGGGCGCTGCAGGTGCTGGGCCCCAAGCTGGTGCAGTATTTCGGCCTGGGCGAGGTGACCGGCAACATCACAGTGTTGCCCCCGGGCCATCATTCGGCCGATGATGCGGCCATGCGGATCGGCAGCTGCGGCTTTGCCCGCACCGGCATGCAGGTACAGATCCAGGACAGCGAGGGACGCGAGGTGGCGCCCGGCGAAACCGGCGAGATCGCGGTGATCGGCCCCGCCGTCTTTGCCGGCTATTTCAACAACCCCGAAGCCAACGCCAAAAGCTTCCGCAACGGTTGGTTCCTGACCGGCGACCTCGGCCATATGGACGCCCGGGGCTTCGTCTACCTGACCGGCCGAGCCTCCGACATGTATATCTCCGGCGGCTCCAACATCTACCCGCGCGAGATCGAGGAAAAGATCCTGCAGCACCCGGCAGTGTCCGAAGCAGCGGTTCTGGGAATCCCGGATCCGGTCTGGGGCGAAATCGGTGTCGCAGTTTGCGTCGCCCGCACGGACGCAAGCATCACCGGCGAGGGGCTGCTGGAATGGCTTGACGGCAGGCTCGCCCGCTACAAGATGCCCCGCCATGCGGTGTTCTGGGAGGAAATGCCCAAAAGCGCCTACGGCAAGATCACAAAGAAGATGATCCGCGAACAGCTGATTGCCCGCGGCAGCCTGCCCGAACCGGCGCCGGCACAATGAACACGCTGCAAGAGCTGGCACACCCAGGCCCCCGTGCGGCAGACCGCTATGCCGCCCTGCCCTGCCGGGCGCAGCCGGTCACACTGCGGCTGGCGGCCGGGCTGCCTTTCGACCAGGCGGTGGTACAGGGATTTGCAGCGGCCGGGTTTACCGCGGGCTATCTTAGGCTGCCACCTGCGCGGTTTGCCCGGCTTACCTATGTCATCCCAGCGCCTGCCCCCGGCGACGGCCGTGCCGCTTGGTATAGCAAACCCCATGTGTTGATGGATGCCGCCGCCTCGGAGGCCGGACTGCATCTTGGCAGCAAGGCAGGCGCCCCCTTTCTGCATTGCCACGGGCTGTGGTGCACGCCGGGCGGGGATCTGCGCATGGGGCATCTCCTGGCGCCGGAATCGGTGCTTCGCGAGGATGTGACCGCAACCGGCTGGGGCCTGTCGGGTGCCGCGCTGGATGTGGCGCCGGATCCGGAAACCGGCTTTGACCTCTTTGCGCCTGTAGCCGCAGAAGCAGCCGACGAGATCGGCGCAGGCGCCCCTGCCCTGCTCTGCACCCTGCGGCCAAACGAGGATCCGCATAGCCTGCTGCCGCAGATCGCACGGGGCTTGGCGCCGTTAAGGATCGAAGGGATTGGCAGTCTAGTCCACACGCGTTTCACCAGCGGCACACTCGACAGCTACGCAACCGAAGTACTGCTGCGTACCAGTTGTGTCGCTGGCGACAGCACCACCCTGAATGCCGCTTCGGTCGGGTTCGACGGAACTCCCATGACTGGCGTTCTGCGCCCTCATGCAAACCGCATCTGCATCACCGCCGAGTTGCTGCTGATTGAGGCGGAAGCCTGAAAGGGGGATTGCCAAGTCGTTTGGGCGTTCTGATCGGGTTAAGCGACCGGCATGAAAAAACCATCCTCACTGCCGCGCCTGAAGGGGTTCCGTTTTCCTCGCGAGATCGTCGCATATGCGGTCTAGGTCTATCATCGATTTGCCCTCAGCGCGGCGGATGTCGAGGATCTTCTGGCCGAACGCGGTGTAGTCGTCAGCCGCGAAACCATTCGCCAATGGGTCAACCGCTTTGGCCGCTTCTTCGCCGATTGCATTCGGCGCGACCGGCCCGGCACGGCCGACAAATGGCATCTGGACGAAGTGGTCATCCCGATCAACGGCCGGAAATTCTGGCTCTGGCGGGCGGTGGATGCGAAGGGGGATGTCCTCGACATTCTCGTCCAGCCACAGCGGAATGCCAAGGCGGCAAGGCGGTTTTTGACAAGGTTGATCGCTCGGTATGGCGAACCCCGCGTCGTGATCACAGATAAATTGCGCAGCTATTTCAGACCGGTCTGCGATCTTGCGCCGGGCTCGGATCATCGCGCGCACAAAGGCTTGAATAACCGGATTGAAGGATCCCACAGGCCAACCCGAAAACGCGAGAAACTGATGGGGCGGTTCAAATCGCCCAAGCAGGCTCAAAGGTTTCTAGCAGCCCACGACCAGATCAACACCGTCTTTTGTCCCCGCCGCTATCAACTTTCCGCCGTCTCGTACCGCCACGCCAGGGCCGATGCTTTCGACCTCTGGAACAGCTATGCTGCCGAAATAAGCGCCTGACGGGCCGAGGTCTCGCCTTTCTCAATCACACCCAAACAACTTGGCAATCCCGGTTGGCGGCATCTTCTATTTCAACTATCCCGGCGGAACCGGCCTGATCAGCGGATCGGTCTTCGGCCGGCTCGCCGGGGAGCATGTCTTGGGCGGGTAGAGACAGATTTTTCCGCTTAGCAATTTCGATCGGCACAGACTGCCCGACCGGTGGGCAGCTTCCGCCGAAACGATGTGAATCGCGCAAGCCGGAAACCTTCCGGGCAGGTCAGCTGTGAAAGGCACCTGCGACGTCCTTGGCTTTGACCAGGCTGCGCCCTTCGCAAATTACCGTGCCATCCGGCGCTGTGCAGCTGGCCCACAGATCCACGAGGTGTTTCTCCGGCCGCAGCCGGGTGATTTCAACCTTGGCTTCCAGCTCGGTGTCCAGCGGAGCGGGCGCCTTGAAGGCGAGATCCTGTTTGAGATAGTTGGTGTCCGATCCCGGCAGTTCCACCCCAAGAAGATATGAGAACAGCGCCGCGATCAGCGGCTCCGGCACAGTGCCGACACTGGCACCGCTCAACGCCGCATAAGCCTCAAGGTCTTTCCGGCTGTAGCTGCGTGTGATCCGCGCCGATTGGCCTATCGTCAGCATGTGATCTCTGCCTCTCCAACCAAACACTCCGCGCCATCCGCCACCCGCGTGACCCGCATCATCACGCGGCCCGGCGACTTTTGCGCGATCCGCAAGCTGAGTTCCTCGCCTTCAAAAGCCGGGTTCGGAAACATCAGGCTTTGGCTGACCTGAGTGATTTCAGCGTCATGCCGCTTGAGCATCCCCCAAAGCTTGGAATAGATCAGCATCCCGTGGCTCACCGTGCGTCCAAAACCTGTTCCGGCGCAGAACGCGGGATCCACATGGATCGCATTGTCATCGCCCGACACTTTTGCGAAGGTATCAAACTCCGCTTGCGCTGGGGTCCAGTGTTCCTGAAGCTCAATCATCGCTGAATTCCTCCCGCAGCTTGGGTTTGCAGACTTTGCCTGCAGCCGTGCGCGGGAAATCTTCAACGATCCTCACATGTGCAGGGACCTTGTACCCGGCAATCCGTTCCCGGCACCACGGGCGCAGGGTTTCAGGCTCAACGGTCTGGCCCGGGCGCAGCATCACGAAAGCCGCGCCTGCTTCCCCCCACATCTCATCCGGCACGCCGACAACCGCGGATTCAAGAATGGCAGGGTGGGCATTCAGCACCCGCTCGACTTCGGCGGGATGAACGTTTTCGCCGCCCGAGATGAACATGTCCTTGATGCGGTCGACGATGTAATAATAACCATCCGCGTCGCGCCGCGCGACATCGCCGGTGGCCAGCCAGCCATCCCCGGTAAGAGCCTTCTCCGTCGCTTCCGGGTTGCCGAAATATCCAGGCGTGACCCCTGGTCCGCGAACCTGCAGTTCGCCCGCCCCTTCGGTCCCATCCGCCACCCCGGCCAGACGAACGTCCACAAGGCTCTGTGGTCTTCCGACGGATCCGATTTTCTCTGCCGCATTGGCCGGATCCATCAGGAAAACGGTCGGACCGGTTTCGGTCATCCCCATGCCGTTCAGCACATTAGCCCCCATTGAGCCGAAGAAGCGGATCAGCGGTTCCGGCAGCGGCGCCCCGCCGCAGCCGCAGCGGATCGAAGACCAATCCAGGTCTTCGATGCCCGGCATCAGCGACAGGGCCTGGTACACCGCCGGCACCGCGAAGAACTGGTTGATCCGCCCGGATGCCAGCAGGCCCTGGACCGCTTCGGCCTCGAATTTCGGCAGGATGGCTGAGCTGCCGCCGGTCAGGAAAACCGGCAAGGTGTACAGGTTGATACCTGCGGTGTGAAACAACGGCAGAAAGCACACCGCCCGGTCCGTTAATGCAATATCGATGGCCTGCCCGATGTTCACGGTATTGGCCCAGGCCATGCGGGCCGTTTGGATGACCGCCTTGGGCAAGCCGGTGGTGCCGGAGGTGAACAGCAGGTACCACGGCCGGTCAGACGGCACGGGCGCCTGCAATGCCGGGCCGCCTTCCCTGATCCAGCCGCCAAGATCGTCCTCGATTGTCAGGACCGGCGCGCCAGCGCCCGCCGCGGCCTCGCGGGCAGTGTCCTGAAACTCCGCGTCCGTCAGCAGCAGTGAGATACCGGCCTGATCCAGGGTTTCCACCAATTCCGCTGCCGGCTGCCGCCAGTTCAGCGGGCACAAGATGACCCCGGTCTTCTGGCAGGCAAACAGCGCAATGAAGAACTCGACCCGGTTCTGGCAAATAATGGCAACGCGGTCGCCTTCGGCCAAGTTCCGCGCCCGGAAACCCGCCGCGACGGCATTCGCCGCATCATTGATCTGGGCAAAGCTCCAGCCGCTGCCGGTCGCTGTATCGTGAAAGGCCAAGGCGCCGGGCGACATTTCCGCCCGTTTTGCCGCCATATCCGGGATCAAATCAAACATCGCACTTATCCGGTTGAATGAAGAAATTCTGCCATGCGCGACAGGGTGTCAATGAGCGTTCAAAACTGGCTCTGACTCAGTTTTGGTGCAACTTCGGCCTCCCTCAGATCAGAGCGCTTGAACGAGCCGC
>NZ_JBQKUH010000087.1:0-12478 GCF_054968485.1 Leisingera sp. G5_S3_59_S7 | reverse complement strand
CCGCATGACGGGCGCGGAGCAGGCCGCATTCAGCCGGGTGCAAATAAGTTGGCAATGCCCGTTAGACTGTTCATTCGCCAGGCAGAACGTGACAATGCTCCGGCAGCCAGTGAACCAAAAGTCTCTGTCCTGCTCTGATGTCTACCGTCTTAAGTTCGTCATGTCCCTTTTGCACTTTAAGTTCCTGACCCTGATCGGTTTCCAAGAAGACAGTGGCAGAGGCCCCTGCAAATTCGCCGCCGACAACCGTGGCTTCAATGCTGTTTCCTGTCCAGGGCGTCCCAATGGCGGCTAATGACATGTTCTCAGAACTCACCGCAAAAGCCAGCGAAGATCCTTCAGTCTTTTGTACTTCTGAAGGCGCTTTCAATGTGAATGCCGAGTGTTCTGATGCAACTTGCCAAGCTTCATTTCCGCCTGATTTGAGGCTGCCGGCAAACACGTTGGATGAGCCCAGGAAGTCCGCAACAAAGCGGTTGTGCGGTTCGCGGTATATTTCCTCGGGCGTACCGATCTGTTCAATCTTACCGCGGCTCATGATCACCACCCGGTCGGCCATGGAGAAGGCCTCGGACATCGAATGGGTCACGTAGACGAAAGTGATGCCCAGATCCTTTTGTAGGCCCGAAAGTACCGACTGCATGCGCACTTTCAAGTGGGCGTCAAGAGCGGAAAGCGGCTCGTCCAGCAGCAGGATCTTAGGTTCGGTCACCAGCGAACGGGCGAGCGCGACACGCTGGCGCTGGCCGCCGGACAGCTGCGAGATATTGCGGTCAGCAAACTCCAGGATACCAAGCCGGTCCAGCCACTTGCGGGCCCGCTCACGCCGTTCACCCTTGGACACTTTGCGCATTTTAAGGCTGAATTCGACATTCTCCTGCACCGTAAGGAAAGGGAACAGGGCCAGGCTCTGCCAGACCATCGGCGTGTCCCGCTCCCAAGTCGGCTTGCCGTTGATCTTCTCCCCGTCCAGAAAAATGCTGCCTTCGGTCGGGTCCTCAAGTCCGGCCAGCATCCGCAAGGTGGTTGTCTTGCCGCAGCCCGAAGAGCCCATGATCGCCAGGAATTCGCCGCGGGCTATTTGGAAGTCGGCCTTTTCAACAGCGGTGAAGCTGCCGAACTTTTTAACAACGTTGTCAAAATGCACGATTGGAGTGTCCAGCATGGCTCTGTCCTGTCTGTTAAGAGGTCTTGGCGTTTGGATTGCGCATCAGAAGCTGGGCAATCACGATGAAGGAGATTGAGCTGACAAAGGCGAGCGAGCCGATGGCATTGATCCGGGGGCTGACCTGGCCCTGAAGGAAGCCCAAAACCTTGACTGGCAGGGTCTCGTTCAGGCCCGACACAAACCAGGCCACCGCGAACTCGTCAAAGGAAACAGCCATGGTGATGAACAAGGCGGCATAGATTGCGGGTTTGGTGAAGGGGATGATCACATGGCGCATGGTCACCCATTCATTACCGCCCAGGTTCCAGGCTGCGGCTTCCAGATCCGGGTCCATCTGCGACAGGCGCAATCGGATGATGGCCATGGCAAAGGGGCTGCACATCACGCCGTGGGCAATGATGACTGAGACCACATTGCCGGAAAGGCTGATACGGGAAAGGAAAGCCAGCATCGCCAGGCCCATGATTACCACCGGGATGGTGGGCGGCAGCAGGGCCAGGGCCAGATAGGCGGTTTTGCCGAAGAACTCGTAGCGGAAGTCGGTGTAGGCGCCGCCAAATCCCAGCAGCGTGGCAATCGCTGCAACGCAGGCGCCAACCAGCAGAGTGTTGAAGAAGCCGGCCCAGACCAGCGGATCTTCCCAGATTAGCCGGTACCATTCAGTTGAGAACGAGCCTAGCGGCAGCGAAGGAAAGCGGTCCGAGTTTAGTGAGAAAACAAAGCTGCCGACAATCGGTGCAAAGATGAAAATCAGGCACAGCGTGATATGCAGTTTCAGAAGGCCGTCGATAATGGGGTTGCGGTTACCGGTCATTTTCCAGCCTCCCTGTAAGCGAATTTGATGGCGGCAAAGGCTACTGTCAGGAGTGTGGCGATCATCGTTAGAGCCACTACCGCGGCGCGCGGCCATTGCTGCCCGGATTTGGTGATGTCGGTGATCATGATCGAAAGGGTCGGCGGGTTGCCTCCGCCCAGGTAAAGGGGGCTCACAAAGTCGCCAAAGCTGAGGATGAAGGCGAAGAGACCCGCGATCACCAGACCGGCTTTGGCGGAAGGTATAATCACTTCCAATACTGTCCGCAGGCGGCCGCAACGCATGTTGTGGGCGGCCTCGACCAGATCACGGTTCACAAAATTCAGGCTGAAGACCTGCAACAGGATTACCAGCGGCAGGCACAGGGTGGCATAACCGGTGAGGGTGCCAAAGCTGTTGTTGAGCATCGGATACGGGCCGAGGCCAAAGTAACCCAGGAAGGCATTAAGGATGCCCGCGTCGGACAGGAAAACCTGCAGCGAATAGACCCGGACCAGATAGCTGGTGAAGAAAGGGATGATCAGGACGAAGATCATCCAGCGTTTCGCATTTTCGCCCAGTTTGAACGAGATCGCATAAGACGCCGGGAAAGCCGTCAAGCTGATCAGCACCGCACTGGCAGAAGCCAGCAGCAGGGTCCTAAAGTAGGCATCCCAGAACACGCTGCGGGAATAGATCTTGACCCAGTTCACAGTGTCAAAATCGGGCTGCATTTGAAAATTCCGCACCGTCCAGAAACTGAGCGCCACCAGAAACGCCAGGGGAAACAAAAAGAAGGCCAGCTGCCAGATAAGTAGAGGCAGCGAGAACGTCAGTGAAAACAGATTCGGCCGTGTATTCATTGGTCTTTCAGCGCCGGGAGGCAGCTGACCTTCAGTTGGGCACCGGTAGCCGGGGGAGGAGACAGCTCCGGTGCTGGTGGGGTTAGGCGCCTTTGTAATCGGACCAGAAGTCGTTCCAGTCCTCGAGGCTTTGCTGCACTGGCAGCTGGCGGTACTTGATGCGGTCTTCGCGGATCAGGTCCATGGCGTTGTGCTGGCCCAGCACCATGTTCTGCCTCTTGGCTTCGGCCGGGTTCGCCTCATTCAGCACGACCCAGCCCTTCTTGTTGGGGATCAGCGCCGGGTAGGCCGCCATATCCGCCGATTTCGCCTGGCCTTCCGGCGAGGTGATGTACTGAATCCACTTGCGCGCCATCTCCTGGTTGCGGGAGCCCTTGCCGATCGAGAAGCTCTCGGTCCACTGCAGGCCGCCTTCCTCCGGAATGGCGGTGCGCACATTGGCGCCGTTTTTTTCGAGCACGCCGGTGATCCAGTCGCCAATGCCCGCAAATGCGGTCATCTGACCGTTCTTTAGCGACGAGAAAGTACCGCCATAGTCAAAGAATCCGCCCACCTGGCCGCGCAGCGCCATGGTGCTGTCCTGCACCTGCTGCCAAGCCTTGTCACTCAGGTCGAAGGGATTGGGATTGCCGTTCAGCAAGCTGATCTGCCCCAAGTTTGGAAGGTGCCAGTCGAAGTGGCCCAGTTTGCCGGTCAGGCGGCTGTCGCCGAAGACGTTGTAGCTGGCCGCATCGCTCTCGCTCAGCACATCGGCGTTATAGGATATGCCGAGGAAGCCAAACCGGGTGATCACCGAGTAGAGCTTGCCGTCCTTCCAGTGACCCGGGAATTGCTGGAACTCCGGGAAGAAGTCATCAAAGGCATAGTCGATTGGGTCCAGTTCCTCAATGTATCCGGCCGCGTTCAACTGCTGAACATATTCGGCGTCGGACAGGATGACGTCATAGGTGCCCGGCGGCGACTGGGCGATCAGGCCCAGCATGTTGTCGCCTCCGGTGTAGTATTTCGGGGTGAACTTTACATTGTGCAGCTCTTCAAATTCGCCAACGACATCAGGCTCTGCATGGCCATACCACGCCAGCATCGACAGATTCACGGTTTCGGCCGCGGCCCGGATAGACAGAAACGGGGTTGCGAGGGCCGCGCCTGCGGCCGACTTCAGCAGCGCCCGCCGGGTGGGATGGGTAAGTTTGGCAGTCATGTCAGTCTCCTTGCTGGTTTTATTGCGCAGCTGTAGCCGCCGCGCTTGCCGGAGAGCGTTCTCCGAATTCTTTCCGCAGCGCTTTGACGATCCCTGCGGTGCAGACATTGAGAAGCAGCTCGCCCTTTTCCGCCGAGGCATCCTTGGGGGAGGACAGGGTGCCGGTGGAGGGTGTCCAGTCCTCGTGCGGGGGGTAGACGTCATAGGGCGGAAATTCGGCCGGCGGGTGGTCGATTGCGTCCTGCAGCCACACCAAATCCGGGTAAAGCTTGAGCATCAGCGAAGTTTCCAACACACCGCCGTGTTCGATGTCCCAACCCAGGAAGCCGTCGGGGTAGAGCTTGGCGATTGAGTCATCGCCGACAAAATCCCAGTAGGACAGCACCACAATTTTCATATCGGTGATGCCGTCCCAGCGCAGTTCCCGCAGGGCCAGATCGATGCCCTCAACGATGAACCAGGAGTTTTCAAAATGGCCGTTCACCAGGCAGATCTGGCGGTTGCCGTGGCGGGCGAATTCCTTGATCACGTCTTTCAGTGCGTTGACCAGACTGCTGCCATCCAGACTAGTAGTGCCGGGAAAGAAGTTCCCGCCTCCGGATTTCTGGTGTGATTTGTAACCATAGGTAAAGGGCGGGGCGACAAGGCTGCCGGTTTCTGACGCAGCCCTGCGGGCAAACTCGGTCGGCAGCAGTACGTCTACATGCATTGGCATGTGATGCCCGTGCTGTTCCATCGATCCGATCGGGATCAGAATGGGGGTGCTGCCACCTGTGACGCGCGATTTATACTCCGGCCAAGGCAGCTCGGCGGCAAAAACTGAAGCGTTCTTCATGGGGAGGCTCAATCCGGGAAGTTAAGGTTGGCTTTACTTTGACTCCAGATGCGCCATGTGGGAAATTGATAGTGGCAATGATAGAATAAGATTTGTAAATGTCTCGAAAGTTCACGAACCTGCAAACTGACTTGCTGCGCACCTTTGTGACGGCAGTCGATCTAGGGAATTATACTGAAACCGGACAAACTCTTGGCCGGACCCAGCCGGCGATTTCCTTGCAAATTCGCCGCCTGGAAGAGCTCAGCGGCTGCAAACTGATCGTGCATCAGGGCAAGGAGCTGACGCTTACGGAAGATGGCCATGCTCTGATCGGGTTTGCCCGTGAAATACTGCGGCTGAACGACAGCGCTGTGGCTCGGCTGTCGCGTTCCAGCATTCAGGGCGTGCTGCGGGTCGGCCTGCCGATCGACTATGCAATCGGTTTCTTTCAGGAGATCATTTCGGACTTTGTTTCTGAAAACCCGGCCGTCACGCTGGACATTCGCTGCAATTGGAGCCGCGATCTTTTGAGTAAGCTGCATGCGGACGAGTTGGATATGACAATTGCCATTACCGACTCCATGCCGGCGCCATATGTCTCGCACTACTGGTCTGAACGTCCCAAATGGGTTTGCGCAAAGGGGTTTCATTTCAATCCGGATGAGCCGTTGCCGCTGGTTCTGCACCCGGAGGGATGCGTTTACAGGGGCCGGGTGATCGAAGCGCTGAATGGTGAAGGGCGCAAATGGCGGATCGCTTTTGAGAGCCCCGGCATCTCGGCACTGCAGAACGCGGTGGCCAGCGGCTGGGGCATTTCTGCCCTTACAACTAAGACCCTGCTCCCGGGCATGCGTATCCTGACACCGGACATCGGATTTCCGCAGCTGGCGCGAATACATGTCGGGTTGTTCTACAAACATGTGCGCCAGAGTGAGGCTGCACTGAAATTGATCGAACAGATAGCAGGAGGCGTTGGGGGCTTCCGTAAGACTCTGAAGCCGACGTCCGGGTAGGATGAATTTGGGATATTTATAGTAGGATCATATCTATTAATTTTTTGAGATCTTTTTTCGGTGTTACCGACTGGGACACGCTCCGAAGAAAGGATCAAACATGTCTGAAGATATGCTCCACGTCATGGAATGGCACAATGGCGAGAAGGATTTTTCGCCATTCTCTGACCAGGAAATGAAACGCCGCCAGGACGAGCTGCGCGGCTGGATGGCAAAACAAAATGTCGATGCGGCGCTGTTCACTTCCTACCACTGCATCAACTATTATTCTGGCTGGCTGTACTGCTACTTCGGGCGCAAGTACGGTATGGTAATCGACCAGAAAAATGCGACCACGATTTCCGCGGGCATTGATGGCGGTCAGCCTTGGCGCCGCAGCTTCGGAAACAACATCACCTATACCGACTGGCGCCGCGACAATTTCTATCGGGCTGTGCAGGAGCTTACCAAGGGTGCTAAGCGTGTCGGTATCGAGTTCGACCACGTGTCGCTGGACTATCGCCAAGCGCTGCAGGATGCGCTGCCGGATGTGGAATTCGTCGATGTGTCTGGCCCCTCCATGTGGATGCGGACGATCAAATCCAATGAGGAGCTGAAACTGATCCGCGAAGGCGCGCGGATTTGTGATGTGGGCGGCGCAGCGGTGGCCAATGCGGTGAAGGCAGGTGTGGCCGAGCATGAAGTGGCAATTGCAGGAACCAATGCGATGATCCGTGAGATTGCAGCTTCGTTCCCCTTTGTTGAACTGATGGACACCTGGACCTGGTTCCAGTCCGGCATCAACACCGACGGCGCCCACAACCCCGTCACCAACCGAATTGTGCAGTCCGGCGATATCCTCAGCCTCAACACCTTTCCGATGATCTTTGGCTACTACACTGCGCTGGAGCGGACCTTGTTCTGCGACCATGTGGACGACGCCAGCCTGGACATCTGGAAAAAGAACGTCGCCGTGCATGAGCGCGGGCTGGAGCTGATCAAGCCCGGTGCAAAGTGCAAGGATATCGCGTTGGAGCTAAATGAGATGTACCGGGAGTGGGATCTGCTGAAGTACCGCTCATTCGGTTACGGTCACAGCTTTGGGGTGCTAAGCCACTATTACGGCCGCGAGGCCGGGGTCGAGCTGCGCGAGGATATCGATACCGAGCTGAAGCCCGGCATGGTGGTGTCGATGGAGCCAATGGTCATGCTGCCAGAAGGCACGCCGGGCGCAGGCGGCTATCGCGAGCATGACATTCTGATCGTAGGCGAAGACGGTGCCGAGAATATAACCGGATTCCCCTACGGCCCGGAGCACAACATTGTCGGCGGTAAGGCCTAAGATGCAGGGGAAGACCGGAATACTGCTGCAGGGGCTGACCTGTTTAGTTGTCCTGGCTGGGTCCATTAGCCTGCTTTCGCTGGCCCCGGATCCGCAGCGGACCAGCGAAAGCGCCGCCAAATGGGTCTATTTGCGTCTGGCCTTCCCCGTCCCGCAATAACAACACACCGCGCCCGCGTGTGCGGTGCTTGAAAATGCCTGAATATCAAAACCCGGACAGAAGCTTGCTTTCTAATGTCCTGGAGACCGCCCATGCAAGACAACCGCTTCCTTCCGAAAGGCGCTGCCACTGTACGCTTCGACAGCGACGCGCCACCGAAGAAATTCCATTTTCTTCTGCTGCCCAAAACTACGATGCTGGCCTTCAGCGCCGCAATCGAACCGCTGCGGATTGCCAATCAGCTAACGCAGAAGGCGCTTTTTGAATGGCATGCGCTCAGCCCGGATGGCCTTCCGGTAACCTGCTCGAACGGCATTCCGATACAGGTTGATTCCGGGCTGGTCGACCTGGACCGCAACGCTTCGCTCTTTGTCTGTGCAGGGACGGAGCCAGCGCAATCCTATGACAGCCGGGTTGTCAGCTGGATCAGTCGCCAGAAAGCGCATGGTGCAAGCGTTGGAAGCATCTGCACCGGCGCCTTTGCTTTGGCGGCAACAGGTGTTCTGACCGGGCGGCGGTTTACTCTGCATTGGGAAAATGCCCCGGGTTTTGTCGAGCTGTTTCCTTGTCTCAAGCCGTCCGGCAACTTCTATGAATCCGACCGCGGGCTTTACACCTGTGGTGGTGGCCATGCCGCAACAGACATGATGCTTGAAATCATTGAGGCCCACTGCGGGGCCCACCTTGCTTCCTGCGTTGCCGACATGTGCCTGCACAAACGCCCGGGAGCAGGCATGTCGCGGCAGATTTCGCCGGTGTCATCAATGCTTGGCTGCCGCAATCAGAATCTGATCCGGGCCGTGCGCTTGATGCAGGCGAACCTGGAAGAGCCGCTGGACATGGATAGAATTGCCAGTGCGCTGGCTGTCTCTCGCCGCCAACTGGAGCGCCTGTTCCAGAAATATGTCGGGCAGTCTCCCTGGCAGTTCTACTTCGGCCTGCGGCTGGAGCGGGCCTTTTCCTTGCTGAACGAAACCGACCTAAGCGTGCGCGAGGTCGCCATGGCCTCAGGCTTTGAAAATGCCTCGTACTTCTCCAGGCAATTCAAGCGTAAGTTTGACCGTTCACCGCACAGTTTCCGCAAATCCTGGTCGCTTAGCAGCTGCGCGCCATAAGCATCCTTAATCCAGGTATTTGCAGTTCTCATTACCTGCCTCCCCACTGCTCCGCTAAGGTCTCAGGCTGAACACCTATTGCCTGTTGCCGGCCTAGGAGGTCGGGTCATGGCTGGCCCGCCCAGGTCCAGCTGAAACACAAAAACAGGGAGAAACAATGTCACTCGAACAAGGCTTTGACGGCCACTACCCCTATAATGCCGTCGCCAGAACCGGCCTGTTGAAAGGCGTGCATGCTCGGATGAGCATAGCCTCGAAACTCATGGTCATCGCCTTTGTGCTGTTCACGGTAGCCAATGTCGAATTCGCCTCCGGCGTGTTCGACGGGATCAAGCTGTGGATCACCAGCACCCTTAGCTGGTATTACATCCTGATGATCAGCATCTTCCTGCTGTTTAGCATCTGGCTGGCCTTCAGCCGCTACGGCCACATCCGGCTGGGCAAGGACAGCGACCGGCCGGAATTCGGCAACTTCTCGTGGTTTGCCATGCTGTTCAGCGCAGGCATGGGCAATGGCGTGCTGTTCTGGAGTATCGCCGAGCCGATGTACCACCTGCAGGGCAACCCGTTCATCGAAATGGCAGGAACTGAGGCGAACTCAGCGCTGGCCGCCAGCACGGCAATGTTGATTACAGCCTTTCATTGGGGCGTCCACGGCTGGGCAGTCTACGTGATTGTTGCTTTGTCTCTGGCCTTTTTTGCCTACCGCAAAGGGTTGCCGCTTTCGATGCGATCCACCCTTTATCCGCTGATCGGCGATCGGATCTACGGGTTCTGGGGCCATGCCGTTGACCTGCTGGCAATCTTTGGCACAATTTTTGGGGTTGCCACCACACTGGGGCTGGGTGTCCAGCAAATGAACACGGGTCTAAACCTGCTTACTGGAATCGCCAATTCGACAACCAATCAGATCATTCTGATAGCTGTAGTGACCGGCATTGCTACACTCTCGGCCGTCTCGGGTGTGTCCAAAGGTATCCGCATTATCAGTGAATTGAATATGTGGTTGACCTTCGCGATCCTTGCCTTCTTCCTTTTTGCGGGTCCCACGGTCTATCTGCTCGGCCAATACGTCAATCTTCTCGGTAACTATGTGCAGAATTTTGTGCCGATGGGGATGTGGGTGGATGAAGAAGCGGGGCGCGACTGGCAGGGCTGGTGGACCGTTTTCTATTGGGGCTGGTGGATCGCCTGGTCACCCTTTGTCGGCCTGTTCATCGCCCGGGTTTCTAGAGGCAGGACCCTGCGCGAGTTTGTGGTTGCCTTGCTGATCGTCCCTCCGCTTGTCACAATGTTCCTTCTGGCCATGTTCGGTGGCAACGCGGTTAGCATCGAATTGCAAGGTGCTGGCGGCATCATCGAAGCCGTGAATGAAAGCCCAACCCTGGCGCTTTACGCAACGCTTGAGGGCATGGAAGTTGGTCTTTGGGGCACTGCCTTTGCTGCAATTGTCACCTTCCTGATTGCCTCATACTTCATCACTTCGTCGGACTCCGGCACCTTGGTGATTTGTACCATGCTAGCGATGGGCAGCCAGCATCCACCGCATGTGGTCCGAGTCTTCTGGGGCGTTACCGAGGGAGTTGTCGCCAGCGTGCTGCTGGTCGCGGGAGGTCTTGTTGCTCTGCAAACAGCATCGATCGCCGCTGCTCTGCCGTTCTCCTTTGTGATACTTCTCATGATGATCAGCTTGTACAGAGCGCTGAAGGAGGAAATGCCTACCAGGTAGCGCATCGGGCATAAAGTTTACACGTCACTCCCGAAAAGATGTGGGGTGGCGTGTATTTTTTTAATACCCGTTAGCCTAAATTTCTAGGGACAGGATTCACAACAAAAGTTGCCAGCTCCGGCCGGACCGGCTCGGCGCAGGTTTGTGTAGCCGGGCTTCCTGGCACCGCTGTGTCGGTAACCGCCCTAAGGAACCGAATGCTCACCTTTTCCTCCGCTCCCGGTCAGCAAAACTGAACAAACCCTAGTTGATGTCCAGTTTTGATAGGTTGCTGCCCCCTGAAGTCGGCTTCTCCAAATGGCGCTTTCAGTCTCTGCATGTTTTTGCTCGAGCATCCCAAGATCACAGCACCATTTTAGATGAGTCATATTTGGCGAGTTTCACTGCAGCCGCGGACTGGTTAGGCAGCTCCAGCAAAAACCATTTCATACAGCATTCTTCTAGATTGATCTCTTCATGACACTAAGAGCTAAAGGCCAGGCGCAGGCATAGCAGGCGGAATTCAGATCAGATAGACTGACTTATTTTACATAAGCCGGATTAAGCGTTTTTGTTGTACGCGGGGCGCGCGCTACCCCCAACTGCGACTCTTGTTAGAAAACAGCATGTTGTCTGACGAGAGGAAACGAAATGGAGCTGTTTACAGCCAACTGAGTATCACGGAACGGCGCAAGATTGAACGCTGGAGGCATGCGAAGGTCCCTGTGAACGAGATCGCGTGCGTCCTTGGGCGCTGCAGATCGATGATATTCCGGGAGTTGAAGCGGAACCATTTCTCGGATCCCTGCCTGCCGAAATGTGATGGCTATTATGGCGCCGCAGCCCAGCTGATGGCGGCCGGCCGGCGCGCGAGGCAACGCAAGCTGATCCGTCATCCGGAGTTGTGCCGCCGTGTCGTCGAGCGGCTGAAAAATGGCTGGACGCCAGAACAGATCGGCAAAAGGATGATCCTTGAAGGCGCTAGGCTGCGGGTCTGCCAGGAAACCATATACCGGTACATCTATTCCAAGGAAGGTATGACGCAGGATCCGATCGGCATTTTCCACGCCAAATTCGATGGCCGTCTTCCCGGATGGCAATGGCAGTGTCCTTCAGCGAAACGTCGAGCCCAATATGCTGACTCATTCTCAGTCTCCATCAGTTGCTTCAAACAAGACCCCTTTTCGGGTCACGCTCTGGATCATAGCGAAGGAAAGACATTCCGTTTCCAGGACGGGCCACGGTCGAAGCAGGGCGATTAACCCATGTTTTGCGACCCCTCCTCGCCTTGGCAAAAAGGCACCGTTGAGAACACAAACCGGCGGGCCCGGCGATGGCTCCCGCGGAAGCGCGACATTCGGCAGTTCTCAGATCACGACATGAAAGTGATTTGCGACCGCCTCAACAACACGCCCCGCAAATGCCTCGGGAGGAAGACGCCCGCAGAGGTCTTCAGAGAGAAGATGATGGAAGAACTGGGCTGCAGTCCCTACCCTGTGAAGTAACAAAAGTCGCGGTTCAGGTATCGCTCACAAGTGCCAAGCGCGATTTTGCTCTGGCTTTTGTCCGGGAAAACTATGCGGACTTCGGGCCGTCGCCGCCACACCATGTGGAGGCCTGCTGTCTTTCCTCACTCAACTGCCGGGGCCCCGACCGCAATGGAAGAAGTCAGGGCAGGCCGGAATAGCTCCCCCTGGTGTTACAGTCAGATGGAGAGGCAGAAGTACTTAACCTCTAGATAGTCCTCTATTCCGTATTTAGATCCTTCGCGCCCGTTGCCGCTTTCCTTCATCCCGCCAAATGGCGCGACCTCGGTCGAGATCATGCCGGTGTTGGCACCAACGATGCCGAAGTCCAGCGCTTCGGCGGTGCGCCAGACGCGGCTAAGGTTCTGACCGTAGAAATATGCAGCCAACCCAAATGGGGTTCTGTTGGCCATTTCGTACATTTCTTCAGGATCGCCAAACTTGATGATAGCTGCGACAGGGCCGAAAATCTCCTCGTGAAAGATTTGAAACTCCGGCGACACGTCGGTCAGTACCGTCGGCTCAAAAAAGCTTTTCCCCAGCGCGTGGCGCTTGCCGCCGGTGCTGATCGTGCCCCCTCGGCCAGTTGCATCAGCAACCAGTTCCTCAACTTTTTCAACCGCGGCCTGATCGATCATCGGTCCAATTTGCACATCTTCACCGAAACCGTCACCGACGCGCAACCCGCGGACCCGGGCGGTAAATTTTTCTACAAAAGCGTCGTGGATGCCTTCCTGCACGAAGAAACGATTGGCGCAAACACAGGTCTGGCCCGCATTGCGGTACTTTGATG
>NZ_JBQKUH010000086.1:0-12673 GCF_054968485.1 Leisingera sp. G5_S3_59_S7 | reverse complement strand
GCAAAAAACCGGTTCCCGCCCTGTCCGGCGGGGTATATCCTTCTATTCTCAAAACAATGGCGGCAGCCAAGCCGCCGCACCGGGGATTGAGAAAAGGGTATTCCATGCGCATTGCGATGATTGGCACCGGCTATGTCGGTCTGGTGTCCGGCGTCTGTTTTTCGGATTTCGGCCATGACGTGGTCTGCGTCGACAAGGACGCGCGCAAGATCGCCCGGCTGCAGGCGGGCGAAGTGCCGATCTATGAGCCGGGCCTCGATCAGCTGATGGAAAAGAACGTGAAGGCGGGGCGCCTCAGCTTTACCGATGATCTGGCGGCGGCGGTGGACGGGGCGGAGGCGGTGTTCATCGCCGTCGGCACCCCGACCCGGCGCGGCGACGGCCATGCCGACCTCACCTATGTGATGGCCGCGGCGGAGGAGATCGCCGCAGCCCTGACGGAGTATGCGGTGGTAGTGACTAAATCCACCGTGCCGGTGGGCACCAACCGGCAGGTGCAGCAGGTGATCGCCAGGGCCAATCCGCAGGCGGAGTTCGACGTCGCCTCCAACCCCGAGTTCCTGCGCGAAGGCGCGGCGATCGAGGATTTCATGAAACCCGACCGGGTGGTGGTGGGCGTGCAGAACGACCGCGCGGCAGAGGTGATGGCGGAGATCTACAGACCCTTATATCTGCGCGACTTCCCGATCCTGACCACCGACCTGGAATCGGCCGAGCTGATCAAATACGCCGCCAATGCGTTTCTCGCCGCCAAGATCACCTTCATCAATGAAATCGCAGGGCTGTGCGAGCGGGTCGGCGCGGACGTCAAGGAGGTCGCCCGCGGCATCGGCTTTGACGGGCGGATCGGCAACAAGTTCCTGCACGCAGGCCCCGGCTACGGCGGGTCCTGTTTTCCCAAGGACACCGCGGCGCTGGCGCGGATCGGCCAGGACCATGCCTTCCCCTTGCGCATCACCGAGACGGTGATGCGGGTCAATGACGAGGTGAAGCACCGGATGGTCGAGAAGCTGCGCGATGCCTGCGAGGGCTCCTTCAACGGCAAGACCGTCGCGGTGCTGGGCGTCACCTTCAAGCCCAACACCGATGACATGCGCGAGGCGCCGAGCCTGACCATTGTGCCCGCGCTGGTCGGGGGCGGCGCCCGGGTGCGGGTGGTGGACCCGCAGGGGCAGTCCGAGGGCGAGGCGCTGTTGCCCGGGGTTGCCTGGATGGACGACCCGTACGAGGCGGCGCAGAACGCCGATCTGGTGGTGCTGCTGACCGAATGGAACGAGTTCCGCGCCCTGGACCTGAAGAAGCTGGCGCGCAAGATGGAGGTGCCGCGGATGGCGGACCTGCGCAATATCTACTCGCCCAAAACCGCCAAACGGGCCGGGTTCCGGACCTATGTGGCGGTGGGGCGGGGCGCCTGAACCGCCCCGGAAGCGGCTTCTGCAAAATAGGTCCGGTCCGGACCAAATGTTTCGCGCGCGAAGCATTTGATCAACCATGCTGACCTAAAAAGACTCTCCCGCGCGGGCAGATATCATGCACTAAAAAGGGCTTTTCCGGGGAAAAGCCCTTTGCCTCCGGCGGGAGTATTTGCAGAAAGATGAAAGGCGGCAGGCTCTGATCAGAGCTTTTTCAGCCAGGCCTCCAGCGTCTTGGCCAGGGTGGCGTTAACAGCCTCGCCGCTGATTTCGATCTTCTGCTCGCTGGGGGTATAGGTGAGCCGCACGCCTTTGGGCGCGGGCAGGGAGATCCGTTCGCCCGGCATCGCGGCGTCCCAGTCCCCCGTGCCGCGCACCCGCGGGCCCTTGACCAGCGGCGGCACCGGGGGCAGGGGCTGTTCCGCATCCCGGCCTGCATTCCGCTCCTTGGCCTGTGCCGCCAGGTGTTCCAGGGACGGCGGGGCAGGGGGTAGATCAGGCTCTAACTTGGGCATTTGGGGCGCCCCCCCCTCGACCAGGCGGGTCAGCACCTCCAGCTCGGCCTCCGGGCTGGAGCGGTCGGCGGCCTGCAGTGCCTCTTTCGCACGCTCCGCAAAGCCCTCATCCGCCTCGATCGCCCGCACCAGGGCGAGGCCCAGTTTCTCGCTGATGGCGGTGGGGTAGAACAGCACCGCATCCAAGGCTTCCACCAGGGTGACGAAGCTGCCGATCTTGGAGCGCTTGGCGCGGGTGGCGTTGCCGAACAGCGCCTGCAGCGCGTATTTGCGGCGGGTGAACACCCCCTCCTTATACGCGCGCACCGCGATCCGGGCGCGCTCGTAATGCGACAGGTTCACCCGGATCTCGTTTTCCTCGACCATCGCCACGTAAGAGTCTTCGGCGCTGTCGGGCTTGATCACCAGTGCCTTGAGTGTGGAGAATTGCGGGTCTGATGTTTCTTCATAGAGCCGCTTCAGCGCAGTCAGGCGGCGCCAGCCGGAGATGAGGCCATGGGTGCGGCCGCCAAAGGTGTCCTCCAGCGGCACCACTTCGGCCGGGGTCTGCTGGCCGCGGGCGCGGATCGAAGCGATCAGCGATTGCAGCTCTTCCTCATCCTGTTCGATGCGGTCGCGCACCAGGTGGTTCTCGTCGATTGCCGCCAGCGGCAGCTCTTCGATCATCAGCCCCTTGGCGCGGGCGGTTTCCAGCACGCCGGACAATTCCTGCAGCGCCGCCTGGGCAGAGGCATCGGAGGCCACCTGGGCAATCGGCGCGGCGCCGACGCTGGACGGGCCGCCAAGCGCCGGTTTGGCCGCGGGGGCGGCTGTCAGGTAATCCGTCTGCGCCGGGGTAAGCCGTTTGCGTTTTGCCATGTCCTGTCCTTCGTGCCTCAGTGTCAGACATTTGTGCCTGCGGGGCCGTATCCTGCCCCATTTTCCTTGCCGGGGCCTTATTCGGCCGCACGCTGCTCCTGCAACGCCTCGCGCCGCCAGACCCCGATCAGGAGCTTCTTGAAGGCGGCATAGGTCTCGTCGAAGGTTTCCCGCCCGCGGGCATAGGTCTCGCGGTTGAAATCGCGGTAATCGGCCTCATAGATGCCGCTCACCTGCTCCCCGGCCTGGCCGATCAGCGCGGTGTAATCCTGTTTGTGGGGGCTGAGCACCCGGCCCATATAGGCCTGCATCAGCGCTGCCAGCTCGCCCTGCTGCGCGCCGTCATAGCGGGTGATGACGGTGCGCACCGCATCCCATTCAAACGCCAGCCCGGGACGGCCCAGGGCGCGGGCGGCGAGGTTCTCGCCCTCCTCGATGCTGGCGAAGGTGGAATGCAGCATGTCGAAAAAGCGCCCCGTCGAGTCGAATTCCAGGAAGGAGGCGCCCATCGGCACCAAGAGGATGTCGGCGGCCGACAGCCCGTTGATGGTCAGGTAGCCAAGCGCTGGCGGGGTGTCGATGAAGATCACGTCATACTGGTCCAGCACCCCGTCCGCTTCCAGCCGCTCGGTGAGCGCATCCCACAGCTTCCAGGACCGCGCCGCCATCCGCCAGACCGGGATCTGGAATTCTGCCCAGTAGAGGTTCAGCTGCGCGCCGATCAGGTCGATGTTGGGCCAGTGGGTGTTCTGGATCACGTCCTGTGTGGTCATCTCCATCGCCGCATCCAGGGCTTCGTCCAGCGGCTGCGGGGAGTCGCCGCGGTCGAGGCGGCGCTGGTTCTCCAGACGCAGATGCTCACCGTAGTGGCGCGCCAGGAGCGGGAAGGCGGTCTGCCATTCGTCGTCCACCTTGCCGCCGAAGATCGAGGTCATCGAGCCCTGGCTGTCGAGATCAATCACCAGCACCTTGTAGCCGTCGAGCGCCGCCGACATCGCCAGATGCGCGGCGGTCGAGGTCTTGCCGACGCCGCCCTTGAAGTTGGCGACCGCCACCATCTTGGCGGGCAGCCCCTCGGGGCGGTAGGGCTGGTAGTCCTTCGCCTTGGATCCCTGCGCCGCGAAGAAGGCGCGCAGACGCAGCACCTCGTCCAGCGTGAACCACTTGGCGCCGCCCTCGGTTTCACTGCGGCCCTGCGGCAGATCCGGGTTGGCCTTCAGCACCCGGCGGAAATGGGCCTGGGCGACCGGGATCAGGTAGCGGGTGATCTCCCAGGTGGAGAACAGGCGCAGCTCCTTCTTGCCTTCCTCGTTCATGCCGCGGCTGGCCAGGTCGGCCCGGCCCGCGGCGCAGGCGGCGGCGATCTCGGCAAAGCCCGCGGTGCTGGCGGGGGCATCAAGCTCGGCCAGAGCGGCGTCGGGGTCGATGCTGAAATAGGGGGGAAGGCTGCTGCCCGCCCGAGGAGTTTCTTTCCTGTGGATATCTCGCGCCATGAGGTCTGCCTGCTGTCCTTGGGCCGTTGCCGCCCTGCCCATGTCTTTATGCTGCCAGGCGGCTGATGTGCTGCCTTTTGGACAGAATACGCAAAAACGCAGCACATGGAAGCAAAATGCGCATCCCTTCTGCTTTTTCTAAGCAAATCCGGCAGTTGCGGCAGGGGTAAGCGGGGGTGTTGCAGAGCGTTCAAAAAAATCTGCTCTGTTATAAATGAGTTATTTATTAGTTACAGGCGGAAGGGGGCGCGCGCAAAGCCCTTTTTTCATTGGCGATCGGGGCGGATTTTCCGCAGGCAGTGACTCTGAAACCCCGATCAAATGACTCCGAACCCCCGACGAAACGATTCCGAACCCCCGTTGCCGGGACATGTGGATAACCCTAGGGTGGGCGTAATCAAAACCACGATAAAACGAGTCGCCGAACAGGGGCAGCAGATCCCGGCGGGCGGCAGAGCAGACGGCGGACAGGCATATGGCAGCAGAGCTGACGGCGGGAGCGATTCCGCCAGAAGGGCAGGGGGATTTCTTCCTCTGCGATATCTTCGGGGCGATCCCGAAAAACGACCTGGCGTCGATGGAGCATCCGCTGTTCTCGCTGGGCACAAGGCCCGACCGGCGAATCCTGAACTACCAGCACAACGGCGCCGAGATCACCGTGACGCCCTCGGTCAAGGGGCTGGCGACGATCCACGACAAGGACATCCTGATCTTCTGCATCAGCCAGCTGATGGCGGCGCTGAATGCCGGCCGCCAGGTGAGCCGCACCCTGCATCTGAAGGCGCATGATCTGCTGGTTGCCTGCAACCGCGAAACCTCCGGCGATGCCTACCGGCGTCTGCGCGAAGCGTTCGAGCGGCTGGCGGGCACCCGCATCACCACCAATATCGTGACCGGGGGGCAGGAGGTGACCACCGGCTTCGGGCTGATCGAGAAATGGGAGATCGTCCGCAAGGCGCCCAGCACCAAAAAAGGGCAGGGCAAGATGGTCAGCGTGGCGGTGACGCTATCGGACTGGCTGTACCGGGCGGTCTTGTCGAAATCGGTGCTGACGCTTTCCCGCGATTACTTCCGGCTGCGCAAGCCGCTGGAGCGGCGGATCTATGAGCTGGCGCGCAAGCATTGCGGGCGGCAGAACAGCTGGCAGGTCTCGGTCGAAACCCTGTTGAAGAAATCCGGCTCCGCGTCGCCGCGGCGGGTGTTCCGCAAGATGATCCGCGACATGATTGAGGCGCAGCCCTTGCCCGATTACGCGCTGGAGGAGCTGGAGGGCGATGTGATCCGCTTCAGCCAGAAGGCCGCGGTGACCGAGGCGGTGCTGAACGCGCCCAGCCTGAAGCCCGCCACCCTGGAGGAGGCGCGCGCCCTGATCCCCGGCGCCGACGCCTATGCGCTGGAGGCGGAATGGCGCGCCATGTGGGTGCGCACCGGCAGCCCCAGATTGCGGATGCCGGATGCGGCCTTCCTCGGCTGGGTCAGGAAACGCGCCGCGGAATAGGCGCCCGCTTTCATCTTTCCCCAAATACTCAGAGGCCGCAGGCCTCCGCCTTTGTTTGCAAAGGCGGATCTCACATCGTTCCAAAAAAAGGTCAGCATGATTGACCAAATGTTTCGCGCGCGAAACATTTGGTCCGGACCGGACCTATTTCCGGCGGGGCGGTCTGTGCGGGATTTGAGAGAGCGCGGGCCCCGGCGTCCGTCCTCAGCGGGGGAGGGGGGGAGGAGAGGAGGGACGCCGGGGGCTGCAGGTGGCCGGGGGGCACGAGGGGGGGAGTGTGCCGGCCGGGCCTTGCGCCTCGGGACGAAGCGCGGGGGTCGGAAATGCGGGGGGCCGGGTCAGCCGAAATAGGGGCGGGGCGAGTAATAGGCCAGCTGCGGCCTTGCGGCCAGGCGCTCGCGCTGTTCCAGCGCCCACTGGCAGGCGGTGCAGCCCAGCACCCCGGCGACCGGGTAGATCAGGGCCAGGGCCAGCAGCGGCAGGCCCAGGAGAAAGCCCGCGGCCACGGCTGCCAGGCTTGCGGTAACGCCGGTGAGGGTGCTGATCAGGGTCATGGGGGTGTCTCCTGCGGTCTGTGTGTCTGTGTGTCTTGGCGGCAGCTGGCTGTGTCTGCCTGTTGAGATCTTTCTAGCATGGCAGCCCCGGCGGCGCTGCTGCACCAAAGGATAGGACGGGGGTGCTGAGGGCTATCCGCGGCCTGCCGAGGGTCAGGCGGCCCCGCCTTTTCCAGGCCCTTGGCCTGCCTCAGGAAGCAAGCATGGGGGCCGCGGCGGCCGTACGGGCACCCCAAAAATAACAGGCCCGCCTCAGCCCTGGCGGCTGAAGCGGGCCCGGACAGGCTGCGGCCCCCCCCCCGGAACCGCGGCCCTCCTGACGGGGCGGCGTCAGCCGCTGCCTTCCTTCAAGGCCTGCGACATGCTGGAGAGCACCGGGCTGATCAGGTAGTCGGCCAGCGTCTGGCGGCCGGTTTCGATCATCGCCTGGGCCGGCATGCCGGGCAGGGCCTTCACATTGGGCAGGGCGGCCAGATCGGCCTCCTTGATGCGGATATGCACCGGGTAATAGGGCTGGCCGGTCAGCTGGTCGATGCTGCTGCCCGCCGCCACCATCACCACCTCGCCGGTGACCGGCGGGGTGGAGCGGAAGCTGTAGGCGGTCAATTGCACCCGCGCCAGGCTGCCCTCGGAGACCTCGTCGATATCGGCCACCGCCACCTGGGTTTCCACCAGCAGGCCCGCATCCTCGGGCATCAGCTCCAGAATGGTCTGGCCGGGATCCACCACCTGGCCCAGGGTGTTGATGCTGAGCCCGACCACCCGGCCGTCGCGCGGCGCGCGGATGGTCTGGCGTTCGGCCACGTCCCACGTGGCGTCCAGGCGCTGGTGCAGATCCAGCAGCTGCTCCTGCACGTCCTGGCTTTCGGCGGCGATCCGCGCCGCCCGGTCGCGGCCGGCCTGCAGCCGCCGCTCTTTCATTTCGCCGATCTGCTCCAGCACATTGCCGCGGTCGCTTTCCATCGCGCCAAGGGTGCCCAGCAGGCCGCTCTGCTGCATCTGCCGCTGGCTGATGCGGGTCTTCGGCACCAGGCCTTTTTCAAACAGCCCGGCCAGGTCCGCCAGCTCCGCCTGCACCAGCGCCAGCTGCTCCTCGGTGGCCCGGATGCGGGCATCGCGGCCCTTGAGCTGGTCGTTGAGCTGGGTGATGCGGCCCTGGATGATGTCCATCTGGCCCTGGTACAGCGCCCGGTTGGAGCTGAGCAGGTCGCGCTGCACCGCCACCAGCTGCGCCAGTTCCGGCATCCGGGCGATGAGCTGCTGCAGCTCGGCGCCGGGCTGCAGGCTGTCCGTTCCCTTCAGCTCCGCGTCCAGCCGCGCCTGCTGCGCCAGCAGGCTGGCCCGCTGGCCGTTCAGGATCGCCAGCTGCGCCTGGATGCGGCGGCCGTCGAGCCGGGCGATCACCTGGCCCTTGGCGACCCGGCTGCCCTCGGTGATGTTCAGCTCGCGCAGGATGCCGCCTTCCAGATGCTGCACCGCCAGCCGGTCGCCGGCCACGTTGAAGGCGCCCGGCGCCACCACCGCGCTGGTCAGCTCGGCCTTGGTGGCCCAGAACACCAGCCCGCCGAACAGGCCGAAGCCGCAGACCACCATCCACAGCACCAGCTGGCGCACCCGGGTCGGCGGCCGTCCGGGCAGCGGCACATCCATGCTGCTGCCGGCGGGCATCAGGTCGCGGAAGCCGCCCTTGGCCGGCACGCGGCCGGTCTCTGCGGGGCTGCGGCTGTCATGTTCCACCAGGCTCATGCGCTTTCTCCTTTAGGGCCGGGCGCCTGTGCGGTTTGCCCGGCGCCGCCCCCTTCCGCGTTGCGGTGGCGGAAGGGGGCGATTTTGGGATCGTCCTGATGCGCCTGGGCGGCAGCCATCGGCTGGGCGGCGGCCTCGATCACCTGGCGCGCCTCGCCGAAGCGGGCGATGCGGCCCTGCTGCAAGAGCGCCGCATGGCTGACCCGGCGCAAGAGGCTGAGCCGGTGGGTCACCGCCACCACCGCGGCGCCGCGGGCGCAGGCCTCCTCGATGGCCGTGGCCAGCGCCTCCTCGCCCTCGGGGTCGAGATTGGCGTTGGGCTCGTCCAGCACGATCAGCTTGCGGTCGCCGAAGAAGGCGCGCGCCAGGCCGATGCGCTGGCGCTGGCCTGCGGACAGGAACTCGCCGCGCGGGCCGACTTCGGCGTTGTAGCCGCCGGGCAGCGCCAGGATCATCTCATGCACCTGCGCCAGCTTGGCCGCCGCCACCACATCCGAGGGTTTGGCGTCGGGGTCCATCAGGGCGATGTTTTCCGCCACCGTGCCCTGGAACAGCTCGACCCGCTGCGGCAGGAAGCCGATATGCTGGCCGATCTGCGCCGGGTCCCAGTCGGAAAGCGCGGCGTCGTCGATGCGGATATGGCCGCGCACCAAGGGCTGCAGCCCGGCCAGCGCATGGGCCAGGGTTGTCTTGCCCGCGCCCGAGGGGCCGATCAGCCCCAGCGACTGGCCCGGCTTCAGCTCCAGCGTGATGTCCAGCAAGAGCGGCTCCGGCCGCCCCGGCAGCACCACGGTGGCGTTTTCCACCGACAGCCGGCCTTCGGGCGCGGGCAGCTCCAGCCGCTCCGGCGCGGCGCCGAGATGGGCCAGGAAGTCATTCAGCCGGCCCTGCGCGCCGCGTGCCTTCAGGAAGGCGCGCCAGCCGGAGATCGACTGCTCCACCGGCGCCGCGGCGCGGCCCAGGAGGATCGAGGAGGCAATCATCAGCCCCGGTGTCAGCTGGTTGTTGATCACCAGCACCACGCCGGCCGCCAGCACCGCGATCTGCAGTCCCATGCGCACGGCCTTGGCCAGCGAGGTCATCAGCGCCACCCGGTCGGTGGCCAGGGTGTTGAAGACCAGGGCGGAGAACGCCTTGAGCTGCCAGCGCCGGATCAGCGGCCCGGTCTTGCCCATGGCGTGGATCAGCCCGGCATTGGCCATCATCTCCGCCACCGCGGCATTGGTTTCGGTGGCCTGTTTGGTGGCCGCCTCCATCGGCTTGCGGGCCATCATCTCGCTGAGCAGCCCGAGGGTGAACAGCAGCGCGATGCCGACCAGCGCCACCGCGCCCAGGACCGGGCTGAACATGAAAATCAGCGCCAGGAAGATCACCGACCAGGGCGCGTCCAAGAGCGCCAGGAACAGCGGGCTGGTGACAAAGCCGCGCAGCTCCTGGATGTCGCGGACAGGTTCGGCGCGGGCCAGCTGCGGCGGCACCTGGCAGCTGATCATGCCGTCCAGCACCACCGGGCTGAGCCGCGCCTCAAGCCGCGAGCCGAGCCGCGCCACCAGGCGCTGGCGGATCATGTCGAACAGAAAAAAGAACACCAGCGCAATCGCTGCGCCGGTGGTTAAAGCAATCAAAGTGGGAATGCTGCCCGAGGCCATGACCCGGGCAAACAGTTGCAGCATGTAGAGCGGCGCTGTCAGGACAAGGAGGTTCACAAAGATGCTTGCCATGAAGATGGCGGCAAGCACGCCCCGCTGACCATCAAATACCCGTTTTACCTTCATTGTCGTAGCCCCCCGGCTGCACGAAGTGAAGTTATGAAATCTGGAGAACAGCGCCCTGGTCCAAGGATGCAATCCTTGGCCGGGGACCAAATCGCTGTCCTGAACCAGGGCTGGACGGGCCCGGGGTTGCCCCCGGGCCCGCCGTTCCTAAGGCTCAGACGGCAGTGGGACCCCAAATGTTGTCGTAGCTGTCGTCAAAGCCGGTGTCGGAGGTCAGCACCCGGATCGCCTCGTAAGAGCCCGCATCACCGGTGGTCACCGCGTTGATGCCGACGCCGCCGATCGGGATGGCGTCCTGCCCCAGCGAGGTGAACGGCGCCTCGTTGCCGGTCAGGCCGAGGATGTTCACCGTGGCGCCGCCCGCGCTGATCTGCGTGTCGGTGCCATTGTCGGTGACGGTGGCGCCGCCGCCGTCGAGCGCCGCAAAGGCATCCTGCGCCGAGGTGCCCGCGCCGGCCCCAACCGTGGTGACACGGAACAGCAGCACGTCGTGGTCCTGATCGATGTCGAAGTCATGGATGGTGTCGTTGCCGTCGTTGGACGAGAACATGGCGCCATCCCATTCGAGATCGATGATGAAGACGTCCTTGCCGTCGCCGCCGTACAGACGGTCGCGGCCTTCGCCGCCTTTCAGGAAGTCGTTGTAGTCGCCGGCGCCGCCGAACAGGGTGTCGTTGCCGAACCCGCCGTCCAGGAAGTCGCCGCCGGTGCCGCCGTCCAGGCGGTCGTTGCCGGCTTCGCCATAGAGGCAGTCACGGTCGGCGCCGCCGTTCAGGTAGTCGTCGCCGCTACCGCCCTGCAGCACGTCCTTGCCGCTGCCGCCAAGCACCTTGTCGTTGCCGTCGTTGCCGTCGAGGAAGTCGTCGCCATCGTTGCCTTTGACAGTGTCCTTGCCGTCGCCGCCATGGGCCACGTCATTGCCGTCGCCGCCTTTGATCTTGTCGTTGCCTTCCTCGCCATAGAGGAAGTCATTGCCTTCATCGCCGTAGATCTTGTCGTCGCCGGTGCCGCCCCAGGCCTTGTCGGAATCTTCGCCGCCGCGGATGGTGTCGTTGCCGGCGTCGCCATACAGACGGTCATGGCCTTCATTGCCGTGGACGCAATCGTCGCCGTCGTTGCCGTGCAGCAGATCGTTGCCCTTGCGGCCATAGAGCCGGTCATTGCCGTCGCCGCCATAGCCTTCGTCGTCGCCGCGGCCGCCGATGATGACGTCGTTGCCGCCCTCGCCGAACATGGTGTCGTCGCCGCCGCCGCCGCGGATGCGGTCATTGCCGTCCGGGCCTTCGTCGATCGGGGTGTAGCAGTCCGGGCAGTCGACTTCTTTCAGCCCTTCATCTGTCGGGGCGTGGTTGCTGTCGGCTGCGGTCGTCTGCTCATCGTCGTCGCAGCAATCCCAGTCGATCTTGTAGCCGTTGACCTCGGCGCCAAGGTTGTTGCCGCTGTCGCCGAAGATCAGGTCGCCCTGGGCGCCGCCTTCCAGCACGTCGTTGTTGGAGCCGCCGCGCATGGTGTCGTGGCCGGCGCCGCCGTTGACGTCATCGCGGCCTGCGCCGCCATCCATCAGGTCGTCGCCGCGGCCGCCCTGCATCAGGTCGTCGTCGTCTTCACCGAACATGGTGTCGTTGCCGCCCTGGCCGTCCATGGTGTCGTTGCCGTCACCGCCCAGCATGCAGTCGTCGCCGTCGACCTGCTCGTCCTTGTTGCCGGTGCCGTTGTCGGCGCCGAAATCAAGGTCGTCATTCTGCGACTGGCGCTCGTCGCCGAACATCTCGTCATCGCCGCTGCCGCCGATCACCAGGTCGTCGCCCAGGCCGCCTGCCATGCGGTCATTGCCGCCCTGGCCGTTCATCCGGTCGTCGCCGTCGCGGCCGTACATGGTGTCGTCGCCGTCCTTGGCGGTTTCGCCGGACTGGCCCATGTCGCCCCACATCCAGTCGTCGCCGCCTTCGCCGTCCATGCAGTCGTCGCCGAGCTCGCCATAGAGGTAGTCGCCGCGGTCGCCGTCGGCATAGCTGTAGTTGCCGTCAGCATCATCGCCGAAGATGTGGTCATCGCCCTTGCCGCCGAAGACGGTGTCGCTTTCCTCGCCGCCCAGCAGGGTGTCGTTGCCGGTTTCGCCGTCGATGTAATCGCAGCCTTCCTCGCCGTCGATCCAGTCGTCGCCGTCGTCGATGTATTTCTGGCCGTAGATCGGCACCTGGTATTCTTCCCAGGTGTCCGGGTCGACCTTGGTCTCGTAGCCGGTGATCACCGTTTCATAATGGCCCTTGCCGTCGGCATTGCCGCCGAACAGGTAGTCATTGCCGGTGCCGCCTTCGATCAGGTCGTCGCCATCCTGGCCTTCGACGTAATCCTGGCCGGCCTCGCCGTCGATGCGGTTGTTGCGCTCGTTGCCGTAGACCGCGTCATCGCCGGCCCCGGCGCGGGCGTTGTCGCCGGCGTCGTGGTCGTTCAGGTCGATCACATTGCCGTCGGTGCCGCCGATCTCGGTGGTGCCGTCGTTGTAATCCGGGTCGAACTTGTTATCGCTGAAGCGGATGTCGCAATCCGGATTGCAGACTTCCCAATCTGAGGTTCTGTCCTTGATACCCATGGTAAACGTCCTCCTCGTTAACTCTGCGGGGCACGGCAGCCTCTGCTGCCCGGGTCGTTGCCCCTGCCGTGGCTGCCTGCCGCGGGAGCGGCTGCAGCTGCGGCGGTGTGAAAAAGGCGCCGTGATGCCTTCCGCTGGTATTGCAGCGCATCCGCGCCGGGGCCGATGCCCCCAAATGGGGACAAAATCAGCGCTTTAGCCGCCGCTGCCCAGCCAGCCGGCCAGGGCC
>NZ_JBQKUH010000085.1:0-12856 GCF_054968485.1 Leisingera sp. G5_S3_59_S7 | reverse complement strand
GGGAGCGCCCTGCTGCTGCCGCATCAGAGTGACGGATCAGGCGGCCTTGCTGGCCTTCTCCATCTTGGCCTGCACGGTGGCAATGGCCATTTCCGCAGGGCTGACATCCGCCGCCTTGGCCTGGGTCAGGATCGCCGCCATGGTTTCATCCAGCGCCTGCAGCTTCTCGGCGACAAATCCCTCGCGGTCCTTGATCTTCTGGATCTCGGTCGCGACGTTGATGATGCCGCCGCCGTTGGCAACGAAATCGGGCGCATAAAGGATGCCGCGGGCGTGCAGCGCTGCACCGTCCTCAGCCGTTGCCAGCTGGTTGTTGGCGCCGCCTGCGACGATGTCCGCCTTCAGCTGCGGGATGGTCCGGGCGTTCAGGATGCCGCCGATGGCGCAGGGGGCAAAGACGTCTGCCTCGGCGCTGTAGATCTCTGCCAGCGGCACGGCCTTGGCGCCGAATTCTTCAATCGCCCGCTCCACACGGGATTCGTCGATGTCGGTGACAACCAGCTTGGCGCCGGCCTCATGCAGGAACTGGCAGAGGTACCAGCCGACGTGGCCCAGGCCCTGCACCGACACGGTGACGCCGGACAGATCGCGGCTGCCGTGCTTGTGGGCGCGTGTGGTGCGGATCGCGTTGAAAATCCCGCGCGCAGTGATCGGCGAGGGGTCGCCGCTGGCAAACTCGCCATCTGCCAGGCCAGCCACAAAGCGGGTTTCTTCCGCCAGGATTGCCATGTCCGCCGGGCTCATGCCCATGTCCTCGGCGGTGATGTAGCGTCCGTCCAGACCCTCGATGGCGCGGGCAAAGGCGCGCAGGAGGTCCGGCGTCTTGTCCTTGGCCGGATCGCCGATGATCACCGCTTTGCCGCCGCCCAGCGTCAGCCCCGCCGCAGCGTTCTTGTAGGTCATGCCTTCGCTGAGGCGTTTGACGTCAGTCAGCGCTTCGTCTTCACTGGCATAGGGGCGCATGCGCAGGCCCCCGGCTGCCGGGCCCAGCTGGGTGGAATGCACGGCGATAAAGCCGAGGAGGCCGACAGACGGTTCCTCGACGCGGAAAATTTCTTCATGGCTGCTGGATGCGACGGCAGTCACTGTCATTGGGATTGATCCTCCTAAACCTATCCGGATAATAGCCGGGCCGCGGCGCCGGTTTTCACCAAAAAACCGTGCCGGAGTCCGGTGTTTTGGTGGTAACATCCACATAGGGCGCCACGTTTAGGGGAAACCTCCATGGATTCGATCGACCGCAAGATTGTCGCCGCGCTGCAGCGCAATGGCCGGCTGAAGATTTCGGAACTGTCCGGCATGGTCGGGCTGTCACCCACGCCCTGCGCCCGCCGGGTCGCGAGCCTGGAGGAAAGCGGGGTGATCTCCGGTTATTCCGCCCGGGTCGATCAGGCCAAACTGGGGCTTCCGGTCACCATCTTTGTGGCTGTGGAGCTGGACAAGCAGTCCACCGAAGCGCTGAGCGCGTTTGAGAGCGCAGTGCGCCGCTTTGATCAGGTGATGGAGTGTTACCTGATGACCGGCACGCGGGATATCCTTTTGCGGGTGGTGGCGGAGGACCTGCCGGATTTCGACCGTTTCCTGGAGGACAAGCTGATGCGGGTGCCGGGCATCCGCAACACGCGGTCTAGCTTTACCCTGCGCACAATGATTCAGCGCGACGCGCTGCCTGCCTGCTGACCGGTTCACGGCGCCGTCTGCATGCAGCTGCAACCGCGCCTGAAGAAAATGCAAGCGAAGGGCAAAAATCTTCTGCCGGCCCTCTTGCGGAGCCTGCATCGGACGGGTAAAAGCCTGCCTCACGGGTGATTAGCTCAGTGGTAGAGCGCTTCGTTCACATCGAAGATGTCAGGAGTTCAAATCTCTTATCACCCACCACCTTCCTCCTTGGTGAAATTCTGTTTAAATTCAGTTGCTTTAGGCGTTGTCGGCAACCGACTAAGAACGGCTTCCATTGTACTCTTGCCGGGCTAGCCATTGTACTTTTCGGCCCAGTCAGAAGCGGAATTCGCTCTGAAATTGGCCTTGTGAAGCACAGGCTTGCGACTCATTTTTCGTGTCCTCCATAGCCGGTTCGGATTCGTACGAGCGCAAGCGGCCTTAGGCATCCGCACATTCGAAGGGTGTGTGTGCTCCGAGCTGTATCTATTGAAGCGAAACCATAGGGGGGTGACGTCTGCCGAAACTGTATGTCGCAAGGGTTGAGTTGTGCTGGTTCTTATTGCCGCCTAGGTGCTATGCATTGAGAAAACTCAGGTGATTTAATGCAGGCCACTGACTTCATAAAAAAATGGGAAGCTTCGGAGCTGAAGGAGCGAAGCGCTTCCCAGTCCCATTTCAACGACCTCTGTGCACTTCTCGGAATTGAAGACCCCATCAGTGCTGACCCCAAGGGCGACTGGTTCACATTCGAACGCGGTGCGTCCAAATCATCAGGCGGGGAGGGCTGGGCGGACGTTTGGCGCAAAGGGTGTTTTGCATGGGAGTACAAGGGCAAGAAGAAGGATTTGGACAAAGCCTTCGACCAGCTTCTGCAATACTCCATAGCGCTGGAAAACCCGCCGCTTCTGATCGTGTCGGACATGACGCGCATCCGTATTCACACGAACTGGACGAACACCGTTCAGCAGGTCCACGAAATTACCACGCCGGACCTTCTGGATGCCAGCAAGCGCGACTTCCTTCGTGCCTGCTTCACTGATCCGGAGAGCCTGCGCCCAGCCAAGACCCGGCAGGCCTTGACCGAAGAAGCTGCGCAGAAGTTCGCTTCGCTGGCGCAGCGTCTGCGCAACCGCAAACACGACCCGCAGACTGTCGCTCATTTCGTGAACCGTCTGGTTTTCTGCATGTTTGCAGAAGACGTGGACCTTTTGCCGAACAAGATGTTCCAGCGCGTTCTTGAACATTCACTTAAGGTCCCGGAGGACTTTCGCGAGAATGCTGAACTGCTGTTCAACGCTATGGCCTCCAAGGAAATTGGTAAGGTTGGTCTGGAAAAGGTTGAATGGTTCAATGGCGGGCTGTTCGATGATGGCAACGCGTTGGACCTTGAACAACAGGATGTAGCGGACCTGCTCGCCGCCGCGAAACTGGATTGGTCCGAAATCGACCCTTCAATTTTGGGCACTCTGTTCGAGCGCGGGCTAGACCCGGACAAGCGCTCTCAGCTTGGCGCTCACTATACCGACCGTGACAAGATCATGCAGATCGTCAACCCGGTCGTGGTGGAGCCGCTGCTTATAGAATGGGGCGGGGTAAAAGCCCGGATTGAAGCGGCACTGAAGAAGGCGGAGAGCGCCAAGTCACGGGCTGCCCGGACCAAGGCTGAGAAAGCGGCGGAACGCCTTCACGCGGCGTTTCTGGAGCGTCTGCGGGGCTTCCGCGTGCTGGACCCGGCCTGTGGGTCAGGGAACTTTCTGTACCTGTCCCTCTTGGCGCTAAAGGACATTGAACACCGTACGAACCTTGAGGCTGAGGCCTTGGGGTTGCCGCGTGGTTTCCCGACCATCGGTCCGGAATGCGTGAAGGGGATCGAACTGAACCCCTACGCCGCCGAACTAGCGCGAGTGTCTGTCTGGGTTGGGGAAATCCAGTGGATGCGTCGGAATGGCTTCGACGCCGCGCGCAACCCGATCCTGCGTCCGCTGGATACTATCGAGAACCGGGACGCCGTACTTGCCCCGGATGGGGCCATGGCCGACTGGCCCGATGCGGATGTTGTAGTCGGCAACCCGCCGTTCCTGGGGAACAAGCGTATGATCGCGGTGTTGGGCGAAAAATACACGACAGACCTGCGCAAGGCATGGAAAGGCGTCCCCGGCGGCGTGGACCTCGTGGCCTACTGGTTTGCCAAGGCATGGGAAATGATGCAATCGCGCCGACTGAAACGTGCTGGACTGGTTTCGACGAATTCTATCCGAGGCGGCGCGAACCGAGAGGTCCTGAAACCCATCGTGGAAGCCGGGCGCATCTTCAATGCTTGGTCCGACGAGGACTGGACCGTCGAAGGAGCAGCGGTGAGGGTTTCCATGGTTTGCTTCGATACCAAGCAGGCTACCGAGTCAAACGGTGCGGTTCTCGACGCCCTAAGTGTTGCGCGGATTCACTCAGATTTGACGGCAAGTGAAAAATTGGACTTTACCTCGGCTTCGAGGCTTGGGGAGAACCGCCGCCTCTCTTTCATGGGAGTAACCAAGTCAGGGCCATTCGATTTGGAAGGCAGTGTTGCGCGAGGTCTTTTGGCAAAGGTTGGGAACCCGCACGGAAAGCCTAACAGTGACGTGCTGAAGAGATCCGTAAACGGCACTGAGTTAGTGCGCCGTAGAACAGACCGCTGGATCGTGGATTTCGGACCGGGCACCAAGGTTGAGGAGGCGGCACTCTATGAGGCGGTCTTCGAGTTCGCTAAGAAAGAGATTTTTCCCAGGCGACAGGAAAGTCGCACGGAGAAAAATCGCGTTCACTGGTGGCTTTACGAACGTCACCGCCCTGAGATGTACCATGCTCTGCGACGCTATTCGCGCTATATTGGAACGGCAATGGTCGCGAAGCACCGTGTATTTGTTTGGCTGGAAGCAAGCTATGTTCCTGAGAACCTTGTTATAGTTGTTGCCCGAGACGACGATGTCACCTTCGGCATTCTGCATTCCCGCTTCCACGAACTTTGGGCCCTACGGATGGGCACGTCCCTCGAAGATCGGCCCCGCTACACCCCTTCCACGACCTTTGAGACCTTCCCTTTTCCAGTGGGCCTGACCCCGAACATTCCTGCTTTCGACTACGCCAAAGACCCTTGCGCTGGGAAGATCGCCGAAGCCGCCGCAGAGTTAGACCGCCTGCGTGAAAACTGGCTGAACCCGCCTGACCTCTTGGACAGGGTTCCCGAGGTTGTCGAAGGCTACCCTGAACGGTTGATACCTAAAGACGACAAGGCCGCGAAGGAACTCAAGAAGCGCACCCTGACCAACCTTTACAACGCCCGCCCCGCGTGGCTGGACCATGTCCACAAGAAGCTGGATGAAGCCGTGGCAGAGGCCTACGGCTGGGGCGATGACTGGCGCGACGGCAAGCTGACCGACGATGAGATTCTGGCGCGCCTCTTCCGGCTCAATCAGGAGCGAGCGGCAGAGCAGGACAAGGCATGATGAAAGCGGCTGCGCGGATCGGGCAGGGTGCCAGACCGATCAGTGCCGCGCAGTCTCGCGGGACCGAACAGAGAAAAATCGCGCAACTCTGACTGTGGAGATACCCCATTGTACAGAAAAGTCGGTCCCTTCAAAAAACTGAGCGCCGGGACAGGTCAATATTGACCTATTGCTCCAAGGGCTTTGGGCTAGGATGGGTGCAACAAAATTCTGATTTCTGTCGAAAATTACTAGGGCTGAATCGTGATGGAAAGAGGGGTCTTTACTGCGCGGCTGGGTCCCCTGCGGTGCGGAGTTTTATACCGGGCGAAAAATGGTGGTGCGCAACGGGATCAGGGTCAGATAGCAACGGATGTGCTAAACATCACTTCGACGCGGTTGCATAGCGGTCGGTGGGTAGCACCCGTCGCCCCTTTGAGCGATGGGCGTACTCCCCAGACGGGTCCCATGCCTTTGGTTTCAATTTTGTAACCGGTTTTTGCCCGTCTGGTGAGGCAGCTAGTGCGCCAAACACAAGTTCAGCAGGCGCGGCGCGCCGTATTGTCCTGTTATGCCACCTTAGCCAATATCAGGCCGTCTGAGGGCCGCTGACGCGGCCTGCGACCTACTCAGGCGGCGCGGGCGGACAGCCTGTCAGCGGCGTTCTTGACGCTCATAGAAGCCCATTTCTTACCTCTTGGAGTCGGCACACCAGCGGCGTTCAAGGCATCGGCGATCTTCTGATACGACGCACCGGATTCCCGCATGGGAAGGACGATAGAGGCGACACGGTCAGCAGCCGCGTCAGCGGCTTCTTTCGCGGCCTCATTCCGCTTCATTGTCTTGTCGCGCAGGCCGCCCAGCTTCACGCCTCTAGCCTTGGCTGCGGCGAGGGCTTGCTTGGTTCTGAGGCTAATGAAGTCGCGTTCCTGTTCGGCCAAGGCGGCGTAGATATGCAGGCTGAACTTGTCGGCATTCGGCATGCTCGAAACCCTTATTTTTAGGGCCTGATCGTCCATCAGTGCGGCAATTTGGCTGACCTTCCGAGACAGTCGGTCGAGCTTCGATACCAGCAGCTCCGCGCGCTCCTTCTTTGCCAGTTCGATGGCTGCGGCGAGTTGGGGGCGGTGCGCGTCAGCGCCGCTCAGGACGTCCGTGAAAGTGCCCAGAACCTCAAAGGGGGTGTCGCTGTAGTTGTCCAAGAATAGCGCAATATCGCGGTCCTGAGCTTCCAGACCAAGGCCCGACTCGCCTTGTGAAGCGGTCGAGACGCGGCGGTAAATCACGTATTTCTTGGTCATGCTGGCCCTTCATAAAAGCAGTCATCGTTCGTTGTGATCTTTATATGGCATGCGCCAGCATGATTCGCGAGTCTTTTCAATTACTTATGTGGAAACGGTGCGTTTCGGGCCTGCAATATTTGAGTCTTTCAGTTGATTAATAATATGTCAGCATTGCTTGCATATTTTTGAATGTTGCTCACGTTGGGGCGCGTGGCGGCTGACGCAGTTTCAGTCACGTTACAAAACACCAGATCTAGAAACGCTCGAAAAAAGTTCGCTAATGGCGAACTTTTTTCTTGCAATCACGCGGGGGTTCACCTATCTAAAATCTCAGTTAGTCATAGTGGAAGGAAAAGTCGTCACATCTTGAGCCGCAAGGCTCGCGGGAGGCCTTGCCTCCTACCGCTTAACCGGCCCCACGGCCTCCGGCCCCCTCAGGGACGTCAGAGGACACGGCGCGGCGAAGCAGAGACCCACAGATGACCCGTGGGTCTCTTGGTACCTTGGTTTGGTTGTCGTTGTCCGCACTTCTTGCTCGCGATGACACTCGGTTCACGTTGAATCGAGTGGGTAAGAAGGAGACCAGAAAATGGACTTGAAGACTAATGAACGACAACAGCGACTGAAAAGAACGAGCAAATGGCCTTCATGGCTGCGCGCTCCGTTCCTGCTTAAGTGGGCAATCCGGATAGGGTTGTGTGCTTACCGCCTCTGGCGGCTGTGGAATGCCCTGATGGGTGATCCCGGTAGCTAAGTCGCTTCCATTGTATCCCTGTTCAAGAAAGGAAAAGCGATGCTTTCGGAAGCGCTCCGCCTTATCCGCGTGTATCACGATATAAAGCAACAAGAACTCGCCGAACGACTTGGGCTATCAAAGTCCTACATATCGGAGTTGGAGAAGGGCAAGAAAGCCCCATCCATGGATGTAATTCAAAAGTACTCAGATGAGTTTGGAATTCCCGCCTCTTCGATTCTGTTCTTCTCCGAGAACCTAGGCAACCCATCGAAGGCGACCAGAGCAAAGTCTGCAATTGCGGGGAAGGTCCTGCAGTTTTTGCAGTTCATCGAGGCTAAAACCGCAAATGGTGAATCGTAAGTACGGGTTGAGGGACAGCCCATTTTTTCGCCTTAGCTCTAAGGCAAAGTTGGCGAAACTCTTGCAGGTGTCACCTGCTAAGCTTAAGAAGCTGTCTCACCTTGAGACAGGCTATATACGTTTTAAGAAACCCAAAAAGAAGGGTGGGTCACGCGACATTAGCGCTCCTATCCCCCCTCTTAAATCTGTACAGGCTCGGATTTCGGACCTGTTGGGACGGATCGCACCACCTGATTACCTCTTCGCTCCTGTGGCAGGGCGGTCATATGTAGACAATGCGGCACATCACATTGGGTCTCGGTCGGTCCGATTGTTGGATATCGAGGACTTCTTTCCAAGCTGCACAATCAACAAGGTCATCTGGTTTTTCCGTCGTCGCATGGAATGCTCACCGGATGTTGCAGTTATCCTTGCCAAGATTGTCACGCACGAGGGGGTTCTTCCTCAAGGAAGTCCCTGCAGCCCAATTCTTGCCTACTTCGCATACCTTGATATGTGGGAAGAGCTTGAAAAATGCGTTAGGGGCGCAGGCTGCAAGCTAAGTGTCTACGCTGATGATTTGACCGTATCCGGCGACACTGTGCCAGAGTCCATGATCTGGGAAGTAAAAAAGACACTCCACCGTCATGGGCATCGGTACGCCGCCCATAAGGAGAAGGCACGGCGGGAACGCCCCGCCGAAATAACTGGGGTCATTCTCACGCCATCGGGTGTGACCGTACCGAACAGGCAGAGACAAGGCATCCATCTTGTTTTGGACGAACTTCGGAAGGTTAAAAACCCTGAACAGGCGAAGCGTCTCGAAGCCCAGTTGCGTGGGCGAAAAGCCCAGTTCAAGCAGGTCCAAGCAGGAAATAAGCGATAGGCGCTATCAGGGCCCATTTGTCCACGTTCGGCGGCGTGGACAAATGACGGACAAATAGATTTCCTCTTCAAGCCCCTTATTTTTATGGTCCGATTGTCACTATTTGTCCATTTGTCTATTTGTCCAATATATATAGGGTCCCGTCCCCCCGCCAAACACATACCCCTGACTGCGCCGCCGGGGGTGTATGTCTCTGTCCGGGTCGGTCCATCCAAAATTTATTGGACAACGCGGACAAATGGACAAATAGACATCAACCAATTGAATAAAGACGATTTTCTTTTGTCCATTTCGTTGTCCGCCTAGCCTTCCGTTGGACAAAAGGGGGGCTAACGCGCCCCTCTACCTTCATCCGTTGGACAAAAGGGGCGCTAACGCGCCCCTCTACCGTCATCCGTGTACAAACATTCCCGGAACCCGGATGTTCTTTTCACGCCCTTCGCCGGGTACGTATTCATGATACCACTGCATCCGGTCACCCTTCTTGCGTTCGATAAGGGCGTCCACCCCCCTCAGGCGGTCCGCGAGGGCCTTGGGGTCGGTCGTGATGCCAAGCTTGCCCAACCGGTTGACCGGGATGATATAAGTACGGGCCAGCATTTCTGCTTCCGGGTCCTGCATCTTGTTATGGGCGGTATCGTCGGGCCGTCCGTTCTCTGACAGGTGCCCGTAATATCCGAGAATTTCCTGCCGGTTGAACTCGCGTTCTTCATGCATGGTCACTACGTCGCCCGTCTGGATGCCCCGGCGGAGTGCGGTACGCAACGCCTCCACCTGCTGCCGGTCGGTGTCCAGATGGCCCATGCGGACGTCCATATTGTCTTCGAGAAGCGCGCGCATGTATTCGCGTACGGGGACATTACAAAACAATCCCGCGTCCTGTGCGATTTCTCCGGTCACCGCGAAGATAGCAGCGACACGGACCACCCGGCGGGCAGAAGACCCCGGCGCAAGGTCGGACCATTCATCCATGATGCCACGGACGCGGCTCCGCACCTCATCCCGCCCCAACTTCGCCAGCGCTTCGGCAAAAACCGGTGCGGTCACTCCAAAAATCGCCCGTTCCCGGTCATCGCCGGACAAGACCTTGATCGCCGCCAGTTCATCGCTGTCCGGGGCAAGCTCCGCCGCGCTGCTGAAATTGACGGAAAACGTCCGGGCAATGGTGCCGGTCTTCGTATCAACGCCCGCCGCCTCAAACACCCGCAACATGTCACGCTCAGCAGAGGTAACGAAACAGGTACGCCATGACCGAGTCCTCCGCCGTCCGCCGTCTGCCGTGCCCCGTCCGCGTCCCTGACCTTCCGCCCACTGCATAAGCGTCCGCTGCTTCTCGTTCGCGTCCAGCTTGGATGCGCCGTCTTCGTCCAGAACGTACACCGCGCCGTTGGCCTGTTCCGCCTTGGTCTCGACATAGGCAGGCGTCGCATCTGCCTTGTCGAAAAGACCGGTAGCATCCGGTGAGGCATGGTGCGCCGCACCGGCCTTGCCTGCCGACGACTTGCCGCGCCCGCCGTCGCCTTCATGCGCAAGGATAACAGATACATCATTTTCGATGTAATCGACCACCATCCCCACGAGTCCAGAGAGATAACCGGGCATGAAATACCTGCCGTTGACGCCCGTCAGGGCGGTGGACGCGTAAAAGTGATGGTCTTCCAGCGTGCCCCGCGTCTTCCCGCTAACGCGGGCCTTGGGATCAAGGATGTACCGGGTCTCACCTTCGTTCACCACGTTCCCCGTGGGCGATACATAGGTGTCTCCAAACCACCCCGGCTTCTGCACCAATACAGCTTCATTGTCGGTCTGCACTGCCTTCAGCAGGGCCACCATCACCGGAACCTTTGCCACGGCGTCAATTTCGAGTCCGTCATCAGCGAGACGGGAAATAAGGCTACCGGAATCCCGGAAGGCGTCCCCGATGGAATAGACCGACTCCACGATACCCCGCTGCGCTGACCGGTGGCGATACCGGATCGTGATTTCATTCGTGCGGCCTTCCTCGGTTTCGCCGAAGGCGACGAACGGGACCTCGAAAGCGCGGCACAGGCGCTTGGGACCTGCGTCCGGCTTGTCAAAGTCCGGGGCATAGAACCACCCGGCCTTGTAGGTCACGAAATCAGGCAGCCACGCTGCGTTCTGCGCGGCACGTTCAACGGTGGCGGTGGTGGCCTCTCCCAGCGGAACGAAAGGCGCAGGTGCAGACTTGCGGCGGGCCTCGGCAAGCTGCCTGCGGGCGTCAGCCCGTTCGGCCCGGTCCAGCCTATCCCAGATGCCCCGAACGTCATCCAGCTTGAGCGCGGTCTGCTTCGCAAGGAAAGCATTGATCCGCCCCCGAATTGCCTTGTCGGTGACGCCCGCAGTGTGTGCTACGCCGATGAAATATTCGACGTCCGACTCGTTGGCGTCCATCGTAAACGCAGCCGCCTGAGCCTCAAAATCCGCCGCCTGTTCAGCCGCTTCCACTCGTTCCTCTTCCAGTTCTGCCGGGGTCAGTTCTTCAAAGGGTCCCGGCTGGTCAGGCGCGCCGATCATGAAGGAGTCGCTTTCCAGCCAATCGGGATCAATGACTCCGTCTTCGATCCACCGGGCGATGTAGTTCACGGTATGGTACCGGTCCTTGCACGTGTGCTGGCAACGTACATACGCAAAGTCGTGATCCGCGTATTCCCCGGCATTCCAAACGGTCGTGGACGTGAGGCCGCTTTCGCTGGTGTGTTCGTCGGAGAACGGGCATTCGACGTGCAGGCGGTCGCTGCCTACACCCTTCGCGACGTGGGATTCAGACAGCATGTCCGCCAGCATCCACCGCTTGCCGTAGCGTCGATACAACGCGGTCACGTCGATTCCGATGCTGGTGGTTACGTCCGGGATGGTAGTGCCACCCTTGCCGCTTCCTGCCTGCGAAAACGGATTGTCAGCGCCCCTTGCGACCTCCGGAATCTCATCCCACTGGACGGAACGGCCCCGGAAAACGGCGCAGTAGCAGTCAGCGCCGGGGCGGTGCTTGGCGATGTACAGAATCCGGCTGGGGTCAGTCGCCACGGGGTCGATCCGCACGCCCAGCATCCGGGCCAGCCCCCGGACCTTGTTCGCCCAAATCTCCTGACCGCGCTTCGGACTCGGGTCCAGCGTCGTGACGTCAATCGGCTCCGCAAAGAGCGCGACGGCGCGCATCTTCTGCAAGGGCGGGCAGGACCAAACGGCCTGAATCTTCCCGTCAATATCGGCGCGGGGGTCGGTCAGTTCGCACTGTGAAATGAAGTCTTCGGAATACGCCCCCTTGTGGCGCAGGTACGCCCGGACGGCTTCCGTGGATACTTCGTCGCCATACTCCAGAATCTTGTCCACGGCCTCGCAGTCCGTAGTCCGTTCGTGGTTGTAAGAGGTGTACAGGACGATTGCGAGGCCGGAGGCTTCGCACCGGGCAATGACGTCCGCAAGTGGCTGTTCCGGTTCAATGTCCAAGCCCATCGCAACCATGCCGCGCATGTTCTCTGCCTTGCGCTCGCCGTTGGCGCTCGCCCCGAACACGTACCCCGCGCCGTCCTTCCGGTCGTCTTCGCGGTGCCACGTCAAGGAGTCGTCCAGCCATTCGCCCCAAGTCTTTGCCTTCGGACGCCAGCCCCGCGTCGGCATGAACCGCTTTCCCCAATCCTTTTCGATAAGGGGGGCGGTACAGCCCATAAGGGCGTCGAATACTTCGGATGCTTCGCCGTGGATATACGCGTCGTTCCAAGTCTCCCCCACGTTCCACGGCGCGCGGTTGCGCGCCTGTTCGCGGGACAGTTCTTCGCTCAGGTCATATACCTGCGCCGTGTTTCCTGCCATTCGTATTTCTCCTTGCGCAGTCAATCATTTCATTTTCTCTCTCCTTCAGACCTGTTCATTCGGCCCCATCCTGTGGGGCGACGGGCGGCAGTAGAAACAGGACAAGCCTGCCGCCCCAGTGTGTCTCTGACTGGGCCGCTGACGCGGCCCTTTCCTTACAGATTGCAAACCGGTTCTAATTCATCCTGAGCTTGCCAAATTGCGCTTGGCTTACCTGCTGTCACTTCGTCAGGCAGGCGCGGTCGTACTTCTTCATGGTGCCATTCCGCGTACGTACCTCTCGGCGTCCGCTAAGTGTGCAGCAAACTGCGCCTGTAGCTCCTTCAGTTCCCTGACCATGGGCACTGACAGCGGACCCTGCGATGCTTCACTGATTTCAGCACCAGTACAGACCAACTCCGTCAGGAGCATGAACTCTTCAGCCTCACGGCTCCCCAGCGGGAAAACTTCTGCCATTTTCATTCCTCCGTTTCGTTTCGAATGTGACGAACTTGGTAAGAATTCGAACGGCAGTCAAATGTAACATACTGACTTTGTGTGATTTTTTGAGACTTTGATTGTCACGGAAACTGACATTTCGGGAAATAGCACATCTGCCAATTTAGCTTCCCGCCGCTAAGTTCAGAGTTGCTGGGAAGAAATGCCGAATTGCTGAGTG
>NZ_JBQKUH010000084.1:0-13331 GCF_054968485.1 Leisingera sp. G5_S3_59_S7 | reverse complement strand
AGCCTGGTCAGGCGCCGTCAATTTCCTGCGGTGAGACTTCCAGCAGAAGCTGGCCCGCTTGAACCTGCACACCGGGCCGCACTGCAACCGATGCGACGATGCCCGCCGCCCCCGCCCGGACTTCGTGCTGCATCTTCATAGCCTCCACAACCGCAAGCCGGCTGCCCGCGGCGACCCTGTCCCCTTCGGCCACGCAGACCTCCTTCAGCACGCCGTGCATCGGCGCAACAACCTGCCCGGCTTGCCCAGCGGGTGCTGCACCGGCTGACGCCCGCTGGCGGGTCAGAGTGAATATCCGCGCGGCGGCCGCCACCTGCAGCGTATCGCCCGCCAGGCGCCAGGACTTGAGGTCCGCCCGCACGCCATCAACCCGCAGGCCGCCGCCTTCCTCCGCCACGCTGTGCTGCCGCTCCCCGCAGGTCACGCGCAACTGGCCCGGTTCCTCACAGACCTGCAGGCTACAGGTTTCCCCGTTGCGCTCCAGGCGCAGGAAAGAACGCAGGATTCCCTGGCCCGACCAGCCCAGCAGTTCCGGCGCCACGCCCCCCGCCGCAGCGGCGCAGCGCTGCTGCTCCGCGCGGTGGATCAGGGCTGCAGCCACAGCCATCTCACGGGAGGCCAAAGGCGCCTCCAGCCCGTTCGGGAAATGGCGGGCAATGAAATCGGTGGCGGCATCCGCTGCGGCAAGCTCCGGATGCAAGAGCACTTCCAGCAGGAAGTCGCGATTGCACGCAAGGCCGAACAGCACGCAGTCCTGCAGCGCTGCCACCAGCCGCTGCCGCGCCTCCTCCCGCGTGCGGCCATGCGCAATCAGCTTGGCCAGCAGCGGGTCATAGAAGGCAGAGACCTCCTGCCCCGCTGCGATCCCGTCATCCACCCGGATGCCAGCGTTGCTCGGCGGTTGCCACTCCGCGATCCGCCCGGCCTGCGGCAGAAAACCCTGCTCCGCATCCTCCGCATAAAGCCGCACCTCGATGGCGTGGCCCTCCAGCCGCACGTCGTCCTGCGCCAGCCCCAAAGGCTCGCCCCGCGCCACCCGGATCTGCATCTCCACCAGGTCCAGCCCGGTGACCATCTCCGTCACCGGATGCTCCACCTGCAGCCGGGTGTTCATCTCCAGGAAATAAAACACCCCGTCCTGATCCAGCAGAAACTCGACCGTGCCCGCCCCCTGGTAGCCGATGGCCTGCGCCGCCTTGACTGCCGCTGCCCCCATCCGGGCGCGCAAGGCTGCGTCCACGGCCGGGCTTGGCGCCTCCTCCACCACCTTCTGATGGCGGCGCTGGATGGAGCAATCGCGCTCCCCCAGATGGATTACAGTGCCATCAGCATCGCCGAAAACCTGCACCTCCACATGGCGCGGCCGCGTCAGGGCTTTTTCCAGGATCACCTCATCGGAACCGAAAGCCGCCAGCGCCTCGCTGCGGGCCAGCTGCAGGGCAGCGCTGAAATCCGCAGGCCGCTGCACCAGCCGCATCCCCTTGCCGCCGCCGCCCGCGGCTGCCTTGATCATCACCGGAAAGCCGATCCGGTCCGCTTCCGCCGCCAGCACATCGACTGCCTGATCCGCGCCTTCATTCCCGGGTATGCAAGGAACCCCCGCCGCAATCATCTTGCACTTGGCCGCGGCCTTGTTGCCCATCAGCGCAATCGCCTCCGCAGAAGGGCCAATGAAAACCAGCCCGGCAGCCGCACAGGCGCGGGCAAATTCTGCATTTTCCGACAGGAAACCATAGCCCGGGTGAACAGCCCCGGCCCCCGCCTCCCTGGCCGCCGCGATGATCTTGTCTATCGACAGGTAGCTGTCCGCCACCGGGCCTTCGCCGATGCGGATGGAGGCATCGGCAAATGCGGCATGAGGGCTGGCGGCATCCGCATCGGTGTAAACCGCAACGCACGCCAGCCCCATCGCCCGTGCCGTGCGCATCACCCGCAGCGCAATTTCGCCGCGGTTGGCCACCAGGATCGTGTCGAAACTGCTCATCCCGCCTCCTTCAGATCCGCGCCACGCCAAAGCTGTTGGGGTTCAGCTGCCGCGCCCGCGCTTCCTGGCAGGTCTGCAGGCAAAAGCCGATCACCCGCCTGGTGTCGCGCGGGTCGATCATCCCCATGTCCAGCACCCGTCCCGAGGTATAGAAGGCGTCAGACTGCCCGCCGAAATGCGCGGTGATCTTCGCGCGCTGCGCCGCCAGCCGCGCCTCGTCCGCCTCCACGCCCTTGCGCTCCGCCGTGCGCCGGGCGACCTGTTCCATCGTCAGCGCCGCCTGTTCGCCGCCCATCACTCCGGTCATCGCATTGGGCCAGGTGAACAGGAAATCCGCGCCAAAGGCATAGCCGCACATGCCGTAGTTTCCTGCCCCAAAACTGGCACCGGTGTAGAGGGCGACCTTCGGCACCCGCAAATTTGTCACCGCCTGGATCATTTTGGCACCGTGCTTGATCATGCCCGCCCGCTCTGATGCGGTGCCGACCATGTAACCGGTGGTATTGTTCAGAAAGACCACCGGCGTGCCGGCCTGGTCCATCGCCTGCAGGAAATGCGTGACCTTGGCGGCCCCGTCCGGGTCCAAGGGGCCATTATTGCCGAGAAGGCCAACAGGCTGCCCCATGATCCGCGCCTGCAGGCAAAGCGTGGCCGGCCCGTAGCCCGGCTTGAACTCCCGCAGCTGCGAGCCATCGGCAATCCGCGCCGCCACCTCGCGCATGTCATAGGGCTTGCGGTAGTCCACCGGCACCACGCCCGCAATCTGATCAGGCGGCAGCACTGGTTCAGCGTAATCCGGCAGCGCCGGCGCGCAAGGCTGCCAGCCCAGCCCGGCCACCACCTCCCGGGCGATTTCAATGCCATGGGCATCATCCTCGGCCAGATACTCCACCAGCCCGGTGGCAGCGGCATGCATTTCAGCACCGCCAAGGTCCGCGTCCTGCGCCACCTCGCCGGTCGCCGCCTGCACCAGCGCGGCGCCCGCCAGCATCGCCATGCCGTTGCCCTTGACCCCGATAACATAATCCGACAGCCCCGGCTGATAAGCGCCGCCCGCAGTCGACGCTCCGTGCAGCACCGTGATCACCGGAATGCCCGCCGCCGACAGCCGCGCCAACCCCGCAAACATTCCGCCGCCATGCGCCCAAAGCTCCACCGTGTAGCGCATCAGGTCGGCGCCGGCGCTTTCCACCAGGTGGATGAAGGGCAGCTTCTGCCGCTCGGTGATGTCAATCGCGCCCAGCGCCTTGTCCACCGACTTCTGCGTCATCGCGCCGGCATTGATCCCGGCATCATCGGCAAAGACCATCGCCCGCACGCCCTCGACATACCCGATCCCCAGGATGATCGAGGCGCCGGGGACTGAGGTCTCCGGATCCGGGTCATCCACCAGATAGGAGGCCATGTTGTACAGCTCCAGGAACGGCAGCCCCGGATCCAATAGCGCCGAGACCCGCTCCCGCGGCGACAGCTGCCCGCGTTTGTCAAAAACCGGGCGGCGTTCTTCGGATCTCGCCGCCGCGCGGGCCTCCAGATCGCGCATCCGCTTGACCAGCGCCAGCATATCTTCGCGGTTTCGGGCGAAGGTTTCGCTGTCGGGGCTGATTTTGGTCTGGAATTCACTCATGAACTGCTTTCCCAATTTGCCTTCCGCCCTGCGCACATCATACCGCGGCCTCCAGCAAGTCCGCATCCACCCGCACCGGCGCCGCCAGCAGCAATTGCGCATAGCCCTTGGCCTGGGGATCATTACGCAAGGAAGACGTGCCGCCGCCGCCCAGCGCACCCAGCAGCAGGATATTCATCGCGGCGCTGCCGGGCAGATAGAAGCGCTCCATCCGCCCGTCCCAGAAGTGCCCGAACACCCGGCGCATATGGGGCTCGTCCAGCGCCTCCCAGATCCAGGGCATCAGTTCCGGCCTGCGCGCGATCACCCCGATATTGGCGATGTCGCCCTTGTCGCCGCTGCGCGCCCAGGCCAGGCGGATCAGCGGCACCTCCGCCATCCGCTTGGCCTGCGGCACTGGCGGCGGTGCGGGCGGTTCCACCGCCCTCAGCGGGACAGCCGCGGTCGGCGGCACCGCACAGCTGCCTGCCGCATCCCGCACTGCCACGGGCACCTGCGCCTTGGGCAGCAGGCAGGAAAACAGCGCCAGCACCGGCGAAGGCTTGGGCCGGGCACCCGCAAACCCGCTGAGTCCCGGCGGCGCCGACAGGCCCAGCCCCACCGCCTCCTTCAGGAATACCCCTACCCCGCGGGCATCAGGGTGGCGCACCGCAATCTTGGCCGCCACCTCCCGCGCGGGCTCGCTCTGCCGCAGCCCGCCGAACTGGCTTTCGCTGCCGATAAGCTCAATGCTCACATCGCTGAAATCCGGCAGCTTTGCCGCCTGCAGCACATCCCGCGACCGGGCCAGCGCCGCCTTGGCAAAGGCCCGCGCCTTGGCCTCGGCATCAAGGCCGTAGAAGGTGAAGTAATGGCCGCTGCGGAAACCGTCCTGCCAGGTGATGCAGGTCTTATACGCATCCGGCACCCCGCGCCCCCGGGCACCGGCCACCCGCACCCGGTCCGGCCCGGTCTCTGTCGCCGTGACGGCGGAAAAATCGCACACCGCGTCCGGCAGCACATAGGCCTGCGGGTCGCCGGTCTCATAGAGCAGCTGCTCCGCCACCGTCCCGCGCGATACAAGGCCGCCGGTGCCTGCAGGCTTGGTCACCTCAAAGGAGCCATCCTCGCGGATCTCCGCAATGGGGTAGCCGATCGCGGCCATATCCTCCGCCGCCTGCCAGTCGGTGAAATTGCCGCCGGTCGCCTGCGGCCCGCATTCAAGGATATGGCCCGCCAGGCTGCCGCCTGCCAGCCGGTCCAGGTCCGCCGCCCCCCAGCCGAAGTGATGAATGCAAGCCCCTAGCGTCACCGCGCTGTCCACGCAGCGCCCGGTCACCACAATGTCCGCGCCACGGTCCAGGGCCGCGGCAATGGGAAAGGCCCCCAGATAGGCGTTGACGCTGGCAATCTTCTCCAGCGGCGGAAACGGCGCGCCGGTGAACATATCCTCCGGCGCAGCCTCCGCCAGCTCCGCGGCCCGCCCGAGCAGGTCGTCGCCAGCAACAACCGCCACCTGCAAGTCCAAACCCTTGGCTTCGACCTCTTGCCGCAGGGCCGCGGCGCAGGCCTGCGGGTTCACGCCGCCCGCGTTGGAGACGACTCGCACCCCCTGCCGCGCGATCTCCGCAAGGTTCGGGGCCATTGCCGCCGTTACGAAATCGGTTGCATACCCTGCCTGCGGATCCTTTGCCCGCGCCCGCGCCAGCACCGCCATGGTGATCTCGGCCAAGTAGTCATAGACGAGGAAATCCAAGCCTCCCGCCGCCAGCAGCTGCGGCGTGGCCAGGGCGACCTCCCCCCAGAACCCGGCAGCGCCGCCGATGCGCAGAACCTGTGGCATAGCTCCTCCCCCCTTGGCCGTCATCCGCTCACAGCATACACGGATTTGCCCGCAAGCGGCGGCCCCTTGCTACCAGCCTGGCCGCCAAGGCCTTGGCTTCGCAACAATAACCCCGCGTTCACTGCGGCGGAGGCTGCGCCCGGCCTCACGGACGCGTTACAGAATTTCCAAAGGTGAAAGTTTCAGGTTACATTTCACTTGCCGCGAATCATCTTCCGGCGTAATACCGACCCAACGGTCGGCTTATCCCGCCGCCGCCACAGGAGACGCGAACACCCATGGATGCTTTCATCTGCGATGCCACCCGCACCCCGATCGGCCGCTACGGCGGCGCGCTGAGCCAGGTGCGTACCGATGATCTTGCCGCCCTGCCGATTGCCGCGCTTGCCGCGCGCAACCCGGACGTGGACTGGGGCTCCCTCGATGATGTGATTTTCGGCGATGCCAACCAGGCCGGTGAAAGCAACCGCAACGTGGCCCGCATGGCGGCGCTGCTGGCGGGCCTGCCCGCCTCTGTGCCCGGCACCACGATCAACCGGCTCTGCGCCTCCGGCATGGACGCGGTCGGTATGGCGTCCCGCGGGATCAAGGCGGGCGACTACGATATGGCCATCGCCGGCGGCGTAGAAAGCATGTCCCGCGCCCCCTTCGTGATGCCCAAGGCAACCTCTGCCTTCACCCGCGCCAATGCGGTTTACGACACCACCATCGGCTGGCGCTTCGTGAACAAGAAGATGCACGAGATGTACGGCACCGACTCGATGCCGCAGACCGCTGACAACGTGGCCGAGGACTACGGCGTCTCCCGCGAGGATCAGGATGCATTCGCCGCCCGCAGCCAGGCCCGCTGGGCCGCCGCGCATGAGGCCGGCATCTTCAAGGACGAAATCATCCCGGTCACCATCCCCCAGCGCAAGGGCGATGACATCGTGGTGGACACCGACGAACACCCCCGCCCCGGCACCTCGGCTGAGAAGCTGGCGGGCCTCAAGGGCGTCAACGGCCCGGACAAGACCGTGACCGCTGGCAATGCCTCCGGCGTCAATGACGGTGCCGCAGCAATCCTGATGGCGAATGAGGCGGCGGCTGCGAAGAACGGCCTGAAGCCGATGGCCCGCATCGTCGGCATGGCTGCCGCAGGCGTAGAGCCGCGCATCATGGGCATCGGCCCGGTGCCCGCCACCCGCAAGGTTCTGGCCCGCACCGGCCTCACCATCGACCAGATGGACGTGATCGAACTGAACGAGGCCTTCGCCAGCCAAGGCCTTGCGACACTGCGCGAGCTTGGCGTTGCCGACGATGCGCCCCATGTTAATCCCAACGGCGGTGCGATTGCACTGGGCCACCCGCTCGGCATGTCCGGCGCGCGGCTGGTGCTGACCGCCGCCTACCAATTGCAGCGCACCGGCGGGCGTTATGCGCTCTGCACCATGTGCGTCGGCGTCGGACAGGGCACCGCCCTGATCCTGGAACGCGTGTAACGAAGATTAGGAGGTCCCAGACATGTATGCTCAGATGATCAAATCCGAGGCGACCCAGGACGATCCGGAGAAGCTGGCGGCCTTCCAGGCGCGCATCGACGCGGGCGAGAAGATCGAGCCCAAGGACTGGATGCCCGAAGGCTACCGCAAAACGCTGATCCGCCAGATCGGCCAGCACGCCCACTCCGAAATCGTCGGCCAGCTGCCCGAAGGCAACTGGATCACCCGCGCGCCGACGCTGGAGCGCAAGGCGATCCTGCTCGCCAAAGTGCAGGATGAGGCCGGTCATGGCCTGTACCTCTACTGCGCGGCAGAGACGCTGGGCGTTTCGCGCGACGAGATCACCGAGATGCTGCTGGACGGCCGCATGAAGTATTCGTCGATCTTCAACTACCCGACGCTGAACTGGGCCGACATCGGCGCGGTGGGCTGGCTGGTGGACGGTGCGGCGATCATGAACCAGGTGCCGCTGCAGCGGACCTCCTTCGGCCCCTACTCCCGCGCGATGATCCGCATCTGCAAGGAAGAAAGCTTCCACCAGCGCCAGGGCTATGACGCCATCCGCCAGATGGCCGAGGGCACCCCGGAGCAGAAGAAGATGGCCCAGGACGCGCTGAACCGCCTGTGGTACCCGTCGCTGATGATGTTCGGCCCGTCCGACAAGGACTCGGTCCATTCCGCCCAGTCGATGAAGTGGAAGATCAAGATGAACACCAACGACGAGCTGCGCCAGAAGTTCGTCGACCAGACCGTGCCGCAGGCCGAATACCTGGGCCTGACCATCCCCGATCCGGACCTGAAATGGAACGAGGAGCGCGGCCACTACGACTACACCGACCCGGACTGGAGCGAGTTCTTTGACGTGATCCAGGGCAATGGCCCCTGCAACGTTGACCGCCTCGCCGACCGCAACAAGGCCTGGGACGACGGCGCCTGGGTCCGCGACGGCCTGCTTGCCCACGCCAAGAAGAAGGCCGCGCGCCAGCACGCCGCCGAGTAACCCCAAGCATTCCGGCGCTCCGCCCTGCCGCGCAGCGCCCCCTCAGCCAGGAGGATTTAAGACATGAAAAACGAATGGCCCCTCTGGGAAATCTTCATCCGCGGCCAGCACGGCATGAGCCACCGCCACGTCGGCTCCCTGCATGCGCCGGACGCCGAGATGGCGATCAAGAACGCCCGCGACGTTTATACCCGCCGCAACGAAGGCGTGTCGATCTGGGTAGTGGAAGCCAACCACATCTCCGCCTCCTCGCCCAGCGACAAGGGCCCGCTCTATGAGCCGTCCGAGTCGAAGGTCTACCGCCACCCGACCTTCTTCGACATCCCCGAAGAAGTGGGGGCGATGTAATGACCCGCGACGACGCATTCACCCAGTTCCTGCTGCGGATGGGGGACAACACCCTGATCCTCGGCCACCGGGTCAGCGAATGGTGCGGCCATGCGCCGGTGCTGGAAGAGGACATCGCGCTGGCCAACACCGCGCTGGACCTGATCGGCCAGACCCAGATGTGGCTCGGCCTTGCCGGTGAAGTGCAGTGCGAAGGTAAGTCCGCCGACGACCTCGCCTTTTTGCGCGACGCCTGGGATTTCCGCAACGTGCTGCTGTGCGAGGTGCCCAACGGCGACTTCGGCCGCACCCTGATGCGCCAGTTCCTGTTCGACGCCTGGCATTCGATCCAGCTGGGCCGCCTGATGAAATCCTCGGACGAGCGGGTCGCCGCAATTGCCGAGAAAGCGTCGAAAGAGGTGGCCTATCACCTGGAGCGCTCCGCCGACACCGTGGTGGGCCTGGGCGACGGCACCGAGGAAAGCCACCGCCGGATGCAGGAGGCGCTGGACTATCTGTGGCCCTACGTGGGCGAGATGTTCCAGTCCGACGAGGCCGACGCCAAAATGGTGAAAGCGGGCATCGCCCCCGACCCGGCGTCCCTGCGCGAAGAGTACGACGCCCTGATCTCCCGCATCCTGGGCGACGCGACGCTGGCCATTCCGGAGAGCCGCTTTGCCCACAAGGGCGGGCGCACCGGTGCAATGCATACCGAGCACCTGGGCCACCTGCTGACCCAGATGCAATGGCTGCAGCGCGCCTACCCGGGCGCCAAGTGGTAAGGCCGCGGCCAACGAACTGAGGGCATCGCCCGTCACAAGCGGCGGGCGTTGCCCCCCGCCCCGCGGGGGCGGGACGGGCGTTGCCCGGCGCACTGCCGGGCAGAACAGCCAATGAGGGTAACCGCATGAGCCAAGTGAAAACTCAGCCAAGCATTGACCAGATCTGGGACTGGCTCGACGCCGTGCCCGATCCGGAAATCCCGGTGATTTCGCTGGTGGATCTGGGCATCATCCGCGACGTGGCCTGGGAGGGCGAAACCCTGGTGGTCACGGTCACCCCGACCTATTCCGGCTGCCCGGCTACGTCGGTGATTGCTATGGACATCGAAACCGCCCTGCGCGGCCACGGCATCACCGATCTGAAGCTGAAGACCCAGATCTCCCCCGCCTGGACCACCGACTGGCTGTCTGACAAGGGCCGCGCCAAGCTGGAGGATTACGGCATCGCCCCGCCCCAGCCCGCGGGCGGTCCTGAAAAATGCCCGCACTGCGGCAGCAAACATGTCACCAAGGTCAGCCAGTTCGGCTCGACCCCCTGCAAGGCCCACTGGCGCTGCCAGGACTGCCTCGAACCTTTTGATTATTTCAAGTGCATCTGAGGAGACCCTGATGGCGCGCTTTCACGACCTTGAAGTCACCGATGTCCGCAAAACCATCCGCGATGCGGTGGTTGTCACCCTGAAGCCCGTGAACGGCGCGGCTGAGGAGTTTGATTTCACCCAAGGCCAATACCTGACCTTCCGCCGCGACTTCGACGGCGAGGAGCTGCGCCGCAGCTACTCGATCTGCGCAGGCAAGGACGAGGGCATCCTGCAGGTCGGCATCAAGCGCGTCGACGGCGGCGCGTTCTCGACCTGGGCCAACACCGAGCTGAAGACCGGCGACACCCTGCAGGCGATGGCGCCGATGGGCACCTTCTTCACCCCGCTCGAAGGCACTGCCGAAAAGCACTATCTGGGCTTTGCCGGCGGCTCCGGCATCACCCCGGTGCTGTCGATCCTCAAGACCACGCTGGCGGCGGAGCCCAAATCCTCCTTCACGCTGGTCTACGCCAACAAGGGCGTGAACACGATCATGTTCCGCGAGGAGCTGGAGGATCTGAAGAACCTCTACATGGGCCGGTTCAACGTGATCCATGTTCTGGAATCCGACGCGCAGGAAATCGACCTGTTCACCGGTCTGGTGACCGAAGAGAAATGCGCCCAGCTGTTTGAGCACTGGATCGACATCGAAAACGTGGACACCGCCTTTATCTGCGGTCCTGAGCCGATGATGCTGGGCATCGCCGCCGCGCTGCGCAGTGCGGGGCTTGAGGACAGCCAGATCAAGTTCGAACTGTTCGCCTCCGCCCAGCCGGGCCGCGCCAAGCGCAAGGCCGCCGCAACCGATGCCGCCAGCAGCGCCAACCAGACCAAGGCCGCGATCACCCTGGACGGCGCCACCCAGACCATCGAGATGGGCAAGGATATGACCCTTCTGGATGCGGCGCTGGAGAACGCCATGGACGCGCCCTACGCCTGCAAGGCCGGCGTCTGCTCCACCTGCCGCTGCAAGGTGCTGGAGGGCGAGGTCGAGATGGTCGCCAACCACGCGCTGGAGGATTACGAGGTCGAAAAGGGCTATGTGCTGTCCTGTCAGGCCTACCCGGTGACCGACAACGTCGTCGTGGACTACGATCAGTAAGGCAATTTCAAAAAACCGGGTAGCCCGGAGTTTTCAGGGAGGGCGTTTCATGTCCGAAGAGATGAGCATCACAAGCTATCTGGCCCAGGGCGGGGTTCTGACCAACCCGTCCAACGTGCCGCCGCGCTACCGCGCCGAGCTGATGAAGCTGATGGCAACCTTCGTCGACAGCGAACTGGCCGGAGCCGCGGGCTTTGCCGACATCATCAACGAAGGCCCCGGCATCAAGGCCCGCATCGCCGCGGCGCGGATCGTGCTGGAAAAGACCGACCACGCCGAGAAGGTGCTGCGGATCATGGGCGATTTCGGCGCTGACACCGAACGCTATGCCGACCATCACCCTTGGACCGCGCGGCTGGAGCGGGATGCCGACATCGGTCAGAGCCGCACCAAGCACGACATGCGTCTGGCGGTGTTCAACTACCCGCTGGAAGGCTGGGCGGATGCGGTGGTGATGAACCTGCTGATGGGCCGCGCGGTGGTGCTGCAGCTGGAGGAGCTTAGCCATGTCTCCTATCAGCCTCTGGCCGAAGCCTTCCGTGCCATCCTGCCGGTGGAGACCCGCCATGCGGAGCTGGCCGAAGAAGGGCTGATGGTGCTGGTCGAGGCCCAGGGCGCTGATAGCCTGCAGGAGCTGGTTGACTACTGGTGGCCGCGGGTCGCCGCGAGCTTTGGCCAGGAGGCCTCGGAGAAATTCGAAGGGATGAAGGCCATGGGCCTGCGCCGCACCCCGAATGCAGAGCTTAAGGCCCGCTGGCAGCAGGACGCCGGGGCCATTCTGGACAAGGCCGGCCTGAAACCGGCCGCCTGATCTTCACCCGCAGACCTCCCGCCCGGGCTGCAGCGCATCACAGATGCGCGGGCCCGGTTGGGCCCGGCGCGCCCGCCGCGCTGCGCCGCTGCCGCTGTGCAAATCCACAGGCACATGGTGCGTTGCCGCGGAATGGAAGCCGATCCGCTCAGCAGCCATATCTGCGGCACCAGACAGATGGAGGCTGCAATGAGCACCGGCACGGCAACACTTCCCGCAGGCACCGGCATCGGCCATGTGCACCTGAAAGTTTCGGACCTGGAACGTGCGATCCAGTTCTACAGCGGCGTCCTCGGCTTTGAGGTGACCCAGCGGCTGGGCAGCTCTGCCGCCTTCCTGTCGGCGGGCGGCTATCACCATCATATCGGCCTCAACACCTGGCAGTCGCGCGGCGGCCCTGCCCCGGCGCCTAATGCGACCGGCCTCTACCACACTGCCATCCTGCTGCCGGACCGCAAGAGCCTCGCCGCGGCGCTGCGGCGGGTGCTGGAGGCAGGCATCGCGCTGGAGGGCGCCGCCGATCACGGCGTCTCCGAGGCGATCTACCTGCGCGACCCGGACGGCAACGGGGTGGAGCTGTACCGCGACCGGCCGGAGGCGGAATGGCCGCGCGGGCCGGACGGAAGCCTCGCCATGGGCACAGAGGCCCTGGACCTGCAGGCTTTGCTCGCGGGGGTTGAGTAGGTCAGCCTTGCTGCCCGAATGTTTCGCGCGCGAAACAATTGGTCAGAATGCCTGACCCAACAGACGCAGCGTCAGAATGGGCGCAAGCACCGGACAGCCCATTGTAAAAAAACAATAAATAGGCCGGGCCGCAGTCTTCGCCAGGACACCTGCGGGCAATGTTAGGTCTGGACCTCTGACCTTTCCCTGCCTACCCTAGCGGCAAGCAGAGGGAGGGAAATCATGGCTGTAAGCGGCACAATCCGGACCTATTTCAACGGCAGCTGGCACGACGGCGACTTGGCGGTGATGCGGGCGGCGGATCATGCGATGTGGCTCGGATCCTCGGTGTTCGATGGCGCGCGTTTCTTCGACGGGGTGACCCCGGACCTGGATCTGCACTGTGCCCGCACCAATGCCTCGGCCGAGGCGCTGCTTATGACGCCCACCCATTCGGTTGAGCAGATGGCAGAGCTGATCCGCGAGGGGCTGGAAGGCTTTGCCCCGGGTTCCGCCGTCTATATCCGGCCGATGTACTGGGCCGCCGACGGCGACGCGACTCTGATTGCCCCTGACCCGGACAGCACCCGCTTTGCGGTCAGCCTGGAGGAAATCCCGATGGCGGCGCCTGAGGCCTCCGCTACGCTGACCCGCACCCGCTTCCGCCGTCCGGTGCTGGAAAACGCGGTGGTGAATGCCAAGGCCGGCTGCCTGTATCCCAACAACGCCCGGATGCTGCGGGAGGCGCGCAGCAAGGGGTTCACCAATGCGCTGGTGCTGGATGCCATGGGCAACGTTGCGGAAACCGCCACCACCAATGTCTTTATGGTGCGCGACGGCGAGGTCTTTACCCCGATCCCCAACGGCACCTTCCTGGCCGGCATCACCCGCGCCCGCCACATCGCGAACATGCGCGCCGATGGCATCAATGTGCATGAATGCGTGCTGGGCTATCAGGACTTTGAGGCGGCCGACGAGATCTTTCTCTCCGGCAACATGAGCAAGGTGACACCGGTCACCGCTTTCGACGAATGCCAGTATCAAACCGGCCCCGTCGCCAAGCGGGTGCGCGAAATGTATTGGGATTGGGCCCGCAGCCAGACCTGACACAAGGCGCTGCGCCGCCTGGTACGGCTCCCGCCCGCTCCGGG
>NZ_JBQKUH010000083.1:0-13355 GCF_054968485.1 Leisingera sp. G5_S3_59_S7 | reverse complement strand
GGCTGCCCTTAAACGCGCCTTGCCGGGGGTCTGTGCCTCCATCCGTGCCTCAAGGGTGAACTGTGCCTGCAGCAAGGCGGCGGTGCCGCCCTTGACCCGCGGCTGGCCGCAGGCAGGCCTCAGCTGACGCGCGCGCCTGCCGGGAGGGTCGGGGGGCGGGCGTTCAGCTCTTCGATGGAGAAGCCCGCAATGGATTTGTACTTGGCGGCATGGGAGGCCAGGTCCGCCTGCGGGATCACCTCGCTGATGTCCCCGAAGTCGCCGCCGCAGAGGTCCTCAACCCGCTGCAGCACCCCGTCCGGCCCGCCGCCTGCGCGGTTGGCGAGGCCCACGGCCGTGGTCACCGGGCGCACGTCTGCCTCATAGGCCTGCAGCGCCGCGGCGCTGATGCCGTGCTGCAGCAGCTTGGCGCCGATCACCCGCGCGTCGACGATGGCCTGGCTGGCCCCGTTCGACCCCACCGGATAGGTCGGATGCGCCGCATCTCCCATCAGCGTGACGTTGCCGTCCGTCCAGCGCGCCAGCGGGTCGCGGTCCACCATCGGGTATTCATAAACCACCTCTGCCTCACGGATCAGGCCGGGCACGTCGATCCAATCAAATTGCCAGCCCTCGAAGTCCGGCAGGAATTCAGTGATATCCGCGGGCCGGTTCCAGTCCTCCCGGCGCCAGGGCGCTGAGGGGTCAGAGCTCTTTTCCGCAATCCAGTTCATCGTGACGCGGCCGTCTGCGTCCGGCTGGGAGATCGGATAGGCCACCAGCCGCAAATGGTCGTGGCCGATCATCGCCATCGCTGCGCCGCCCTTGAATCCGGGCGCCCGCGTAGTGGCCCGCCACAGGATGCGGCCGTTCCAGATGGGCGCGCCTTCCTCCGGCACCATCTGCGCGCGCAGGGCGGAGTGGATGCCGTCGGCGGCGACCACCAGCGCGCCGTCGATCCGCCGCCCGCCTTCCAGCAGCAGCGCGGCGCCATCCGCGGTGTTTTCAAACCCTGCCGCCCGGGCGCCGGTCTTGAAACAGTCCGCCCCGGCACGCTCTACCAGCGCGCGGTAGAGCATCATCTGCAACTCGCCCCGGTGCACCGAATACTGCGGCCAGGCATAGCCCGCGCCGGTGCCGCGCGGCTCCTCCCAGATCGTCTTGCCCAGCTTGCTGTAAAACCCCAGCTGCCGGGTCCGGACGCCAATCGCGTCCAGCTCCGCCTCCAGCCCCAGGTCGAACAGCTCCCGCACCGCGTTGGGCTGCAGGTTGATGCCAACCCCCATCGGCTTCAGCGCCAGCGCCGCCTCAAAGATCCGGAACGGCACCCCTATCTGGTGCAGGGTCAGCCCCAGGGTGAGCCCGGCAATGCCGCCGCCGGCGATGAGGATGGACATGATAAGTATGCTCCCTAATTCTGCGGGCAGATAACCACGGCGCAGGCAGCAGGGCAAGCGGACAGAGGGGGGAAAGTGTTCAGCGCCGTCCGGCGATGATCAGGTCGGGGCCGAAAATCACATCGGCATAGTTGTGCAGGTAGATCTTCAGCCAGGGGGTGAAGCGTTCGGGATGGCGGCTCACCTCCGCCAGCAGGTCGTGGTAGTCGACCCACCGGGTCTCCATTACCTCATCCGGGTTCGGGGTGACCTTCAGCGGGCGGTGGGCATGAGCCAGGAACACATCGACCGCTTCATGCTCGACCAGCCCGTTGCCGACATCGGCGCGGTATTCCAGGTGGTGGCGGAATTCGGGGTACAGCCCGGTGATCCCCAGCTCCTCCTGCATCCGCCGCACCGCGCAGGCCGAGGCCTGCTCCTCCCACATCGGATGGGTGCAGCAGGTGTTCGCCCACAGGCCCGGCGTGTGGTATTTGCCCATCGCCCGGCGCTGCATCAGGATTTCGACGCCTTTCACCACAAAGACGGAAACCGCCTTGTGTTTCAGCCCGCGCTCATGCGCGGCAAGCTTGTCAACAGGTGTCAAATCGCCGTTCACCCAGGCGGGGATCATGTGGCTCATGCTGTGTCCGTGACGTGTTTCCCTGGCCGGCCTGCCGCAATTGCGATGGCCTGGCTCCTACCGCTAACGCCTGCCGGCGCCGAAAGCAATTACGCGAAAAGCCGCGGCGAAAATGCCGCGGCTTTGATGCAGTGCTTGCCGGAAATCCGGGCGTTATTCGGTGGCCGCTTCCTGGCCTTCCTCAGCTTCGGCACCCTCTGCCGGGGCCGGGCCGTGGCTGGCCAGGAAGGCATAGATGTCTTCGCCGCCCTTTTTCAGGCGGAATGACATTTTCGACTTGGCCTTTTCATTGCCGGTTTCGGCCCGCAGGAATTTCTTGGGGTCGGTGGTGAAGGCAACAAATTTCTCTTCATCCCAGACCAGGCCGGCCTCGCCTGCGGCGGTCAAGTCATCGCTGTATTTAAAGCCTTCCACGGCGCCTGCAGTGCGGCCGGCAACACCCCACAGGTTGGGGCCGGTCTTGCCGCCCTTGACGATCACGTCGCCGTCATCCGACACGACCATGTGGCAGGATTTGCATTTGTTGAACCCCTTTTCGCCCTTGGCCGGATCGCCTTCGGCGAAGGCGGGGGCGGCAAGGAGGCCGAAAATGGCGGCTGTTACGAGAGGTTTCATATTGCTTGCTCCGGTTATGAGTTGGCACGTGTGACTCATGATCCAATAGCCCGCAGTGTCAACCGGCAGTTTGACGCGCATCAAAGTTCCGGCAGGAAACTGCGGCAATTCAGGGGGCTGACCAGCAGGGCAGCAGATCGCCGGGTTCCGGGCGGGCGTGAAAGACCGCGCGGGCGATGGCCCGGCTGAGGCACAGCGCAGCGGCATGGCACAGCGTTTCAAGCTCCGCGTCCGCAGCCTCCAGCGCCCGCGTGCCGGTGCTGGCGGCAAACACCAGATCACCGTCGCCGGGGGTGTGCGCGGGCACGATGGCGCGGCCGATGCCGTCATGCGCCGCCGTGGCCAGCCGCTGGCACTGCGCCTTGCTGAGCGCCGCATCGGTGGCGACGATGGCAATGGTGGTATTGGCGCGCTCCGGCGGCAGCGGGGCACCGCCCGGTTTCTGGATCGCCTCGATCTTGCGGCTGCGCAGATTGCGGCCCAGTCCGGCGGCCGTGTCCGGGCCAAGCCCGCCAAACTCATCCCCGATTTCAAACGGCGCGGCCCAGAAATGCCGCTCGCCCGGGGTGGTGACGGCGCCCAGCGGATTGGCCGCCACCAGCGCGCCCACGGTGACGCCGCTGTCCAGCACCAGGGAGGCGGACCCCAGCCCGCCCTTCAGCATCGCTGTCAGCGCGCCGGCTCCGGCCCCGGCAGTACCAAGGCTGAAGTCCTCCGCCGCCGCCTCGAACGCCGCCCGCCCCAGGGCGCGGTAGGGATTCTGATCCCACGCCTTGTCCCCGCCGTTCAGCAGATCAAAAAGGATCGCGCCGGGCACCAGCGGCACCCGCGCGGGGCCAACCGGAAATCCGCGGCCCGCCTCGTGCAGCGCGTCCATCACGCCGGAACAGGCGTCGAGCCCGAAGGCAGAGCCGCCCGACAGCACCAGCGCGTCGATCCTGGCGACCGATTTATCGGGGGCCAGGAGGTCCGTCTCCCGCGTGCCCGGCGCGCCGCCCATCACATGGACCGAGGCGGTAAAGGGGGCATCCGCGGTCAGCACCGTGGTGCCGGATTTCAGCGCGGCATCCTGAGCGTTGCCGACAAGAATGCCGGGGACGTCCGTTATCAGGTTCCTGGGGCCGGGGAGCATGGCAGGCGGTCCTTTTTCTGAATGAAGCGCGCTGGCGCGCGCTGCCTCCTGCGGGAGTATGTGCCGCAAAGAAGAATACGGAGGCTAGATGCAGCGCCCGCCGTCCACCTCCATCGCGACACCGGTCACCATGCTGGCCTCGTCCGAGCACAGGAAGCAGGCGGCGTTGCCCATGTCCTCAGGCGTTGAAAACCGGCCGATCGGGATGGTCGACAGGAACTTGGCGCGCACTTCCGGGGTGTCCTCGCCCATGAAGGATTTGAGCAGCGGCGTTTCCCCCGCCACCGGGTTGATCGCGTTCACCCGCACCCCATGCGGCGCCAGTTCCACTGCCATCGTCTTGGTGGCGGTGATCATCCAGCCCTTGGAGGCGTTGTACCAGTTGAGGTTGGGGCGCGGCGACACGCCGGCGGTGGAGGCCACATTCAGGATCGCCCCCGCCTTGTTCGCCTTCATATGCGGCACCAGCGCACGGGCGGTCAGGTAGACGGACTTCATGTTCACACCCATGACCCGGTCAAAGTCGTCCTCGCTGATCTCCTCCAGCGGGGCGGGCAGATGGGTGACGCCGGCATTGTTGACCAGAATGTCCACCCGGCCAAAGGCCGCCAGCGCCGCCTCTGCCATCTCAGCGACCGAAGCTCCGTCCGAGACATCCACGGCCTGCGCAATCGCATTGCCGCCCAGTTCCGCCGCCATGCCCTCTGCCGCGGCACCGTTGATGTCGGCAATCATTACCCGGGCGCCTTCGCTCAGAAACTTGCGCACAATGCCTGCGCCAAAACCCGAGGCGCCGCCGGTCACGATGGCGGTTTTTCCTGCCAGCCGCATGATTTCCCTCCCAAACTGTTTCGCGACAGAATGCGGGGAGCGGGCGGCGGACGCAATCCCATGTCAATCCGGGTCGATCTTACCGCGCGTCTCTTTCAGCGCCCCGCGCTGCTTCTTGGCGTCCAGCCGCCGCTTGATGGAGCCGCGGGTGGGTTTGGTGGCAATCCGCCGCTTCGGCGCCACCAGCGCCTTGCGCACAAGCTCTGCCAGCCGCTCCCGCACGATCTCGCGGTTCCTTTGCTGCGAGCGGGTCTCGTCGCATTGCAGGATGATGGCGCCGTCCTTGGTCCAGCGGCGGCCTGCCAGCCGCTTCAGCCGGGATTTGACCGCGGGCGCCAGCGCCGGTGAGCGCGCGGCCTCGAACCGAAGTTCAACGGCGGTCGCCACCTTGTTCACATTCTGCCCTCCTGGGCCCGAGGCGCGCACAAAGCTCTCGGTCATTTCCCAATCCTGCAGGGAGATTTCATCGTTGATGCGGATCATGGCTCTTTATGAAACGGCGGCCCGAAAATCGAAAGGGCTGTTCCCACACGCGGGAACAGCCCTTCGAGATGATAGGAGGTGCACCGGTTAGGTCGGCACCAATTCAGGGGTCTATACGTACCAAGGGCTGCCTCGGCCGCACACCTTCTGAACTGTTCCGGCACTGCTCTCCATAGCTTCTCTAGACAATGGGCACCTCCTTTCTGATGTTTCGTGTGATCTCAGCCTGCCACAGATTCGGTTAATGTCAAAACAAAATCATGTGGTCTTTGCGGTAAGCTTACGCACGATGATGCGGAAGGGCACAAGCGCCAGCAGCGCCAGCGACAATTTCACCAGCCAATCGGCCACAGCCAGCGAGACCCACAAGGGAGTTTCAGGGCCGGTGCCCAGCAGCGGCAGGACCTCGCCAGCCCAGGACACGTCATTGACCGGTTCCAGCCAGCTGAGCGCGGCCGAAAACGCCACGGTAAAGAAAATCGCGGTGTCCACGGAGGAGCCGATCAGGGTGGAAGCCAGCGGCGCCCGCCACCACTTTCCTTCGCGCAGGGCAGAGAACACGGCCACATCCAGCATCTGCGCGGTGAGGAAGGCAAGGCCGGAGCCAAGCGCGATGCGCAGCGTGACTGCCGGGTAGGTGAAGCCATCGCCCTGCAGCATGATCCGGGTGCCGATGAGCGAGCAGATCACCCCGGCAACAAAGCCGGCAGCCACCACTTTGCGCGCGGCGGCGGCGCCGTAGACGCGGTTCATCACGTCGGTGACAAGAAAGGCGATCGGGTAGGTGAAGGCGCCCCATGTCAGCCACTGGCCGAACAGGAATTGCACCAGGATGTTGGAGGCCACCACCACGGCGGCCATGGCAAGAATGCCGGGGATATGCGAGCGGGTCATGGATCGGATCCGTTTGTTTCGGGGCGCGCGGGACGCGGTGCGCGGCAGCAAAAGACCGGCCCCTTTAAAATGCTCCGGCCCTTGGTGCAAGCCTGTGGTGCAAGCCTTCCGGCTGCAAGGGGGGCTTCCGCCCGTGCGCGGTGCATTCGGGGAATGCCCCCCTCCCGGTTGGGCCGGGCGCCGCTGGCGCGGCGCGGGGCGCTGATCAGCGGGGCAGGGCGTATTCCACCAGTTCCGTCCGCTGCAGCGGCAGGAAGTTGTCGTCGGATACCATGGTGGCGCGCAGCCGCCCGGTGTCATCGGTCCAGACCGACAGCCCCTCAAGATTGTCGTGGGTGCCGGGGCCGGTCTGCAGCAGGACTGTCTCGTTCACCGGGCCGGCGGCTGTCATGTCCCAGCGGCGCAGGCGGCTGCGGAAGCCCAGAAAGGTCAGGTCCCGCTCCAGCAGGTAAAAGCGCCCGTCAGGCCCGAAATCGGCATCCACCGGCAGGAAGCTGCCCGAGGGCGGCAGGCTGAAGGGGCGCGACCAGCGCCGCCCGTTCCAGCGCCAGACCGGGATCTGCCCGTTCTGGTCATAGGCCTGTTCCGGCAGCGTGTAGAGATGGCCGCGGGAATCGATGGCCAGGGTTTCCAGCGACTTGTTGGGCGGCAGCTTGCGGAAGGCCTTGGGGCGCGGCAGCACCTTGGCGCGGCCCTCGGGGCGGCGGTAGCGGACCACCCGCGCGGGCCCCTCAAAGGAGATGTAGCGGCTGCCGTCCGGCGACACCGCCAGGCCTTCGCTGTCTCCAGCAAAACCGCGCAGCACCTTGCCGGTGGAGGCCCGCAGCCCGTGGGCGCGCTGCGCGGTCACCCCGGAAATGGCGCCGTGGCTGCGCTGGATGCGGGTCGTCACCAGGGTGGCGCGGTCGCTCAGCACCGTCATCACCGTGCCGCCCTCGCTGAGCTTGAGCGCGGAAAAACCGCCGAACCACGGCTGCTTCAGCTTCCAGGTGTAGCTGCCCAGATACTGCGCCTTGGGCGCCACGGCAGCGGCGGGCCGGCTGACGGCAAAGGCCGCCGCCGTCAGACCGGCAGCGGCGGCCAGGGCCAGGGTCAGTTTGAGTGCAGAACGGCGGCGCATTGCTGGGGCAGGTCCGATAGGGTGTAGTCCCGCCGAGGTTTAGGCTTTGGCGCGTTGGGGTCAACCGGTTTCGGCGGCGGCGGGTTCAGGATGTTGTTCACCCACTGCTGCGCATCGGCGCAGCCGTCGCCCTTGGGCGGGGCCGCCTGGTCCACACAGCCGCGGGCGCCGCGGGGACAGGCCAGCCGCACGTGGAAGTGGTAGTGGTGCCCCCACCAGGGCCGGATCTTGCGCAGCCAGCGGCGGTCGCCCTTCTCGTCGTTGCACATCTGCACCTTGGCGCCGGGGAACACGAAAATCCGCGCCACCCGCCTGTCCTTGGCAGCGGCCTTGAGGATCTCGTGATGCGCCCGGGTCCAGCTGGAGTTCACATAGGCGCCCTTGGCCCGGCGCATGGAGATCGAGGAGATGTTCTCGCGCGCGCTGCGGCTGAGGTTCAGCCGGTCCGGCGGGCGCATCCAGATGTCGATGTCCAGGCCGATCTGATGGCTGCGGTGGCCCGACAGCATCGGCCCCCCGCGCGGCTGGCTGATGTCGCCGATATACAGCCCCTTCCAGCCGCGCTGTTTCGCCGCCACGCGGCTCAGGTCCTTGACGAAGTCAATCGCCGCCGGGTGCCCCCAGTTGCGGTTGCGGCTCAGCCGCATCGCCTGCCAGGTGGGGCCGGTTTCCGGCAGCTGCTCGGCGCCGGCAACACAGCCCTTGGCGTATGAGCCGAAGGGGGCCGGACGATGCGGGGAGGCGACCGGTTTGGCCCCGAACAGGGCCTTGGCGGGGGTCTGTGCGCTTGCCGGACTTAGTAAACCAGCAACCGCTAAACATGTGGCAAATAACAGTCTCAACCCTGATCTCCTTCTCCTTGAACCCAGAATAACAGTATCAATCCGATCAGAAACAGCCCGATGACGGGCGTGATCCCCAGCCGGGCGCTGCCGGTCAGCGTGGTCGCCAGACCGATCAGCGCCGGCGCCAGAAACGCGGTGGCGCGGCCCGACAGGCCGTAAAGGCCAAAGCTCTCGGTCGCGTCCCTGGGGCTGGTGTGGCGCACCATCAGGCTGCGGCTGGCCGCCTGCAGGATGCCGCCGAAGCCGCCGATCAGCACGCCGCAGCCAAAGAACACCATGTCCGGCAGCGTTGAGCCTTCGGCCAGTGCGAAACCGAAGACCTGGGTGCGCGACATGCTGACGATGATCAGGCAGACGAATGACAGCACCAGGATCGCGGCGATGATCACCGGCTTGGGGCCGAACTGCCGGTCCGCCTTGCCGCCCAGCCAGCTGAACAGGGTGGCGGCAAAGGCGGCGACAATGCCGAAGATACCGATCTGGGTGATCTCCCAGCCCAGCACCAGCTTGGCGTAGACGCCGCCAAAGCCGTAAAGCCCGTTCAGCGCATCGCGGTACAGCATTGAGGAGCCCAGGTAGCTTGCCAGGCTCAACCGCCGGCGCAGGCCGGCGACCAGCTTGACCACCATCTGCCAGGCCTTGCCCAGGGTCGCCTTGCGGCCGGTCGCGCCTTGGTCCTTCACCCACAGGAAATAGGGGATCATGAAGACGGCAAACCAGATCGCGGTAAAGGGGCCTACGGCGCGGGTGCCTTCCTTGGCCTCCGCATTCAGGCCCAGGGCCGGGCTGAGGCCGATCAGGGTTTTGCCGCTGCTCTGCTCGACAAACAACAGCAGCATGATGAACAGCGCAACCACCCCGCCCAGATAGCCAAAGGCAAAGCCCGAGCCGGAAATGGCGCCCACATCCTCGCGGCTGGCCAGCGTCGGCAGCTGCGCGTTGACAAAGATCAGGGCAAATTCGGCACCGATAAAGCCAAAGCCGAAGCTGACCAGCATCCACCACAGGTTGCTGCCCGCCGGGTCCATGTACCACAGGCCCCAGGCGCCGATCAGATACATCAGCGAAAACACCATGATCCAGGGCAGGCGCCGCCCGGTGATATCCGCCAGCGCGCCCAGAAACGGCGCCCCGAAGCCGATGATCAGCCCGGTCACGGTCAGGCACATCGACCAGACGGTCTGCGCCTGCGCCTTGGCGGCTTCGCCCTCCAGCCCCAGGCCCATGAAATGCTCGGCGGCGACGGCGGCAAAGAACGGGCTGAAGACAAAGGTGACCAGCAGGGTCTGATAAGGCTGGCTGGCCCAATCGAAAAACCACCATCCCCAGATCCGCTTGCGCGTGGACACCTGCTGCATACCCGGCCTCTTATTATTGTTGCCTTCAGGTATGGCAGGCGGGCAGGGGCCTAGGCAAGCCCGTCCTGCATCGGCGGCCAGGGGCGGCCCGCATCCGCCTGGCACCAGTCCTTGATCCAATCCGGCAGCTCGGGAGAGGCTTCTGCACCCTGTCCCAGCGCCTCCAGCACCTTGGCGGGCGGCACGATGCCGTTCTTGTCCGTCACCGCGGTGCGCAGCATCACATGGCTGGCGCAATCGCCGTTTTTCTTCCACATGGATTGCTCGACATAGATGAACTTCTCATCCCAGCCAGCCGCGCGGCTGCGCATTTCAAAGCGCTCGAACCCCCGGATACGGCGGCGGTAGCGCACCGAGGACCCCGCCACTGTCAGACCCCAGCGGTTCCTCTTCAATGCGCCGATCAGCCCGGCCCGCTGTGCCAGCATGGTGCGGCCCAGATCGTAAAGGGTCATGGTGCGGCCGTTGTTCAGCTCCATCCACATGTCCAGATCCCAGGGCCAGCAGATGTGGCTGGAGACATGCAGGCCGGTGATCGGCAGCCGCTCCATCCGGCTGGCCAGAACGGTATCCTTGATCAGGCGGAAAATCGGGTACATCGCACGGGACTCCTGTTTCGCATGTGCCCGTGATGCCACCCGTTTACAGCGCGTCAACCGCAACCTCGCGGAAGCCTTGCGTATTTCCTGCCGGCTGCTTACCTGTGTGGCTGTTCGAAAGAGGAAAGATAACAGATGGTCTCGCTGTTCCAAATCCTGATGCTGATTCTGGACATTGTCTGGTTCTTCATCATTGCCCATGTGATCATGAGCTGGCTGATCAACTTCCAGGTGCTGAACCTGCACCAGCAGCTGGTGGCCCAGATCTGGTACGGGCTGAACCGGATCCTGGAACCGCTTTACGCCCCGGTGCGCCGCGTGATCCCGAACATGGGCGGGATCGACCTGGCGCCGCTGGTGGTACTGGTCGCGGTCTATGCGCTGCGCATCATCCTGGTGAACAACATGGCGGCGTTCTACTGATGGATCTTCCGCCCGGCCGATAGGCCGGGCAGCGCCCGACCCTCCCCACGGGAGGGCGCTTCACGCCCACCCAGGGTCAGGCGCTGCCCTTGTGGCAGGAACGCAGCCTCATCGCCCCTTGCCGCCCCATGCCTCCTGTGGGATTGTGCCTGCCAAGTAAGAGCAGACCACCATTTTGAGGCCCTTCTCCCCCATGACAGCCCCGGCAGCCCTGACAGGCGCGTCCCCGATCCTGCGCGAGATCTTCGGCTTTGACGCCTTCCGCCCCGGCCAGGAAGAAATCGTCGACGCCGTGACCGCCGGGGAGAACGTGCTGGCGATCATGCCCACCGGCGGCGGCAAGTCGCTGTGCTACCAGCTGCCCGCCCTGCTGCGCGACGGCATCACCGTGGTGATCTCCCCCCTCATCGCCCTGATGCGCGACCAGGTCCGCGCCCTGCAGGAGGCCGGCGTCACCGCAGGCGCGCTCACCTCCGGCAACACCGACGAAGAGACCGAAGCCGTTTGGGAGGCGATTGAGGCCGGACGGCTGAAGCTTCTGTACATGGCCCCCGAACGCCTCGCCTCCGGCGCCGCCATGGGGATGCTGCGCCGCATCGGCGTCAGCCTGATCGCGGTGGACGAGGCGCATTGCGTCAGCCAATGGGGCCATGACTTCCGCCCCGACTACCTGCGCATCGGCGAGCTGCGCCGCGCCCTGGACGTGCCGCTGGCCGCCTTCACCGCGACAGCCGACCAGGAAACGCAGGAAGAGATCGTCCAGAAACTGTTCGACGGCGAGCCCCCCCGCAGCTTCCTGCGCGGCTTCGACCGGCCCAACATCCACCTGGCCTTCGGCGCCAAGGACAGCCCGCGCCGCCAGATCCTGGAATTCGCCGCTGCCCGCAAGGGCCAGTCCGGCATCGTCTACTGCGGCACCCGCGCCAAGACAGAGGCGCTGTCGGCCGCCCTGCGCGAAGCGGGCCACAGCGCCTGTTTCTACCACGGCGGGATGGAGGCCGAGGACCGCCGCATTGTCGAAACCCGCTTTGCCCGCGAAGATGGCTTGATCGTTGTCGCCACCGTCGCCTTTGGCATGGGCATCGACAAGCCCGACATCCGCTGGGTCGCCCACGCCGACCTGCCGAAGTCCATCGAGGCTTATTACCAGGAAATCGGCCGGGCGGGGCGCGATGGCGCGCCAGCCGAAACCCTGACGCTTTTCGGCCCCGATGACATCCGCCTGCGCCGCAGCCAGATCGACGAGGGCCTCGCCCCGCCCGAACGCCGCGCCGCCGACCACGCCCGCCTGAACGCGCTCTTGGGCCTGGCCGAGGCGCTGCACTGCCGCCGCCAGAAACTGCTGGGGTATTTTGGCGAGGAAGCAGAGCCTTGCGGCAATTGCGACCTTTGCGACAGCCCGGCTGATGTGTTCGACGGCACCACCGTGGTGAGGAAGGCGCTGTCAGCGGTGCTGCGGACAGAGGAATGGTTCGGCTCCGGCCATCTGATCGACATCCTCTTGGGCGCCGATAACGAGCGGATCCGGGCCAAACGCCACGACGAGCTGTCGGTCTACGGCTGCGGCAAGGAGTTCGGCAAGCGCCAGTGGCAGGCGGTGTTCCGGCAGATGATGGGCCACGACCTGCTGCGCCCCGACCCGGAGCGCCACGGCGCCCTGCGCTTCACCGAGGCTGCCCTGCCGATCCTGCGCGGCGAGCAGTCCATTGAGCTGCGCCGCGACACCATCAAATCCGCCGACCGCCGCCCGGCGGTGAAGGCGCTGGTCTCCGAAGAGGACGCGCCGCTGCTGTCCGCGCTCAAGGCCAAGCGCCGGGCGCTGGCGGAGGCGCAGAAAGTGCCGGCCTATGTGATCTTCCCCGACCGCACCCTGATTGAGATGGCCGAAGCGCGCCCGGAAACGCTCGACCAGATGGCCCGCATCAACGGGGTCGGCGCCAAGAAGCTGGAACGCTACGGTGATGACTTCCTGGGCGTGATCACCGGCGCGGCCGAACAGCTGCACCCGGCGCGCCGCAAGCTGGCAGGGCGCGAGTCCGGTTCCGTCTACGACTCGCTGCTGGAAGTGCAGGCGCAGCTGGCGCGCGGCGAATGCGGCACGCTGAAACCGCTCACCTGCTCTGCCTCGCTGCTCGCCAAGGTGGCGCAGATGCGCAGCGATGACGAGGCCGGTATCACAAGGCTGTTAGGGGAGCGCCGCGCCGAACGTTTCGCCGCGGCGTTTCTGGACGTACTGCGCGGCGCGGGCTAGGGTCGCGCCAAGATCATCAAGGGGGCAGATATGCTGGTAGTGACCTCTCCGGCCAAGAAGCTGGACTGGGCGGAACGGGATCAGGACATGACCTGGCCCGCGCTGCACGACGACGCGGTGGACCTGGCCGGGGTGGCCCGCGAACAGTCGGTGGCGGATCTGATGAAGCTGATGCACATCAGCGAGGATCTGGCCAAGCTGAACTATTCCCGCTTCCAGGACTTCGCCGCCGACCCCCGAACAGACGCCACCCGCCCGGCGGCGCTGGCCTTTGCCGGCGACACCTACCAGGGGCTTGAAGCGTCCTCTCTGGACGCTGAGGAAATGGCCTGGGCGCAGGAGCATTTCCGCATCCTGTCCGGCCTTTACGGGGTGCTGCGGCCCTTGGATGCGATGCAGCCCTACCGGCTGGAAATGGGATCGCGCCTGAAAAATCCGCGCGGCAAGAACCTCTATGAATTCTGGGGGGGCAAGATCTCGGACGCGCTGAATGCGCAGGCCGAAGCCGTGGGAGCAGAGGTGCTGGTCAACTGCGCCAGCCAGGAATACTTCGGCGCGGTGGATCTGGCGGCGCTGAAGCTGCGGGTGGTGACGCCGGTCTTCATGGAAGACAAAAACGGCACTCCCAAGGTGGTGAGCTTCTACGCCAAACGCGCCCGCGGCGCGATGACACGGTTCATCATCCAGCACCGGCTGGCAGAGGCGGATGCCTTGAAGGATTTCGATGCCGGCGGCTATGCCTACCAGCCGCAAATGTCAGAGCCGGACAAGCCGGTCTTCCTGCGCAAAGCTTGACCTGAAGGGGC
>NZ_JBQKUH010000082.1:0-13962 GCF_054968485.1 Leisingera sp. G5_S3_59_S7 | reverse complement strand
GCCAAGCTGAAGCGGCTGCTGGCAGACACGATGCTCGACAACGTGGTTTTGAAAGACCTGCTGGGAAAAAGCTGACGACACCGAAAGAGCGGCGAGAGGCAGCGCTCAATGCAATGCGGGATCATGACATCTCGCAGCGCAGGGCCTGCCGGCTTGTCGGTGTCGACCCTAAGACGGTCCGGCGCGAACGCCCGCCCGACCATCCCGAGATCCGCCAGGAGATGAAGGAGATCGCTGGCAAACGCCGCCGGTTCGGCTACCGGAGGATCGGCGTTCTGCTTGAGCGCAAAGGCATGATCATGAACCACAAAAAACTCTACCGCCTCTACCGGGAAGAAGGCCTGGCGGTGAAGCGGCGGCGGGGCCGCAAACGCGCCCGGGGTCGCGCACGCCGATGCCCGAAGCCACACGGCCGAACCAGCGCTGGTCCCTGGACTTTCTGGCAGACAGCTTCGGCGCCTCGCGGAAGTTCCGCATCCTGGCCGTGAACGATGACTGCTGCCGGGAAAACCTGTGCCTGGCTGCGGACACCAGCATTTCAGGCGAGCGCGTTGCCCGGGAGCTGGACGCGCTGGTCCGGATCTACGGAAAACCCGCTTGCATTGTCAGCGATAACGGGACGGAATTCACCAGCCGGGCAATCCTGAAATGGGCCGATAGGAACGGCGTGGATTGGCATTACATTGACCCAGGAAAACCGCAGCAGAATGCCTTCATCGAGTCATTCAACGGCAGTTTGCGGGACGAACTCCTCAATGAAGAGCTGTTCGATACCCTGGACGATGCCCGCCGCAAGCTGGCGCTGTGGCGCTACGATTATAACAACGTCAGGCCTCACTCTTCGCTGGGGAACAGAGCGCCAAAGCAAGCGCGGCAGGCGCTTGAGCTAATTGAGGGCTCCGCGCCCGCCGCGCTTGCCAAGCCCGAAACCGACGACTACCAAAATCAAACCCGCAGACTCTCCTCATGAGCGAGGGACCAGCGGGGGGCAGGTCAACGGCCATAGGCGGTCAAATTGCCGTGGGGATGATGAAGGGGATGAACTTTGCGAGCGGCTCGGAATTGCTTGGGTTACGCTTGATCCCAATCCGGGGAGTGGAGAACCGAAACTCAGCAGCCGGGTGAATTGCCCAGGGTTCCGCGCGCCCAATCGGGTGGTACAAAGATTATAAGCATAGCGCCGCACTTCCCTGTGCTCGGCACGACGAGAGCCAAGCGCATTCTTGGAGCATTTAGGCAAAAAGCGTGCTGCAAATAGGGCCCGAAACAATGGGTAACCGGGCGGCTTTCCGAGAGTTGAGATTTCACGTGGAAACCGATGCTACTGGTGTGGGGCATTTGCCCTGCCAAGCGTCTGGTTTACATCGATGACGACGACAGCATCAATATCTCCGTTGTCCCTCAGCAGCGGCGCTTTCTGTAGCATTTGCATACCAATCAGCGTTGCGCCAAGAAGTGTTTCGACAGGCAAGTGTTCCGCATTTGGGTTAGGATCAAAGGTAAGCAAACCTGATCGGATGACCCTGTCATTTGTCATGTAGGCGACCTCGCACCCTGCAGTAACAAGGTCCTCCGGCGCAGGTTCCGGCGCCCCGCGTGAAATGCGGAGTTTGTGCCGCAGGAATCCGGCAAGCAGTTCAGGGTTCGCGGAACCTTTCAGATTCCCATGGCTCAGAAGGCGCTCGATGCCGACACGATCGGCAACGGTTAGGGCGAAGCGAAAGCCAACGGGCGCGCCTTCTGCCAATGATCGAACAAAAGCTCTGCTGTGCATGGGGTTGTGAGGCCAAGGCCTGAACATGGTCTTCCTCCCGGAGCGTACGAGGGCTCCTTTGCTTGTCTCAAGGAATTGAGCAGCCCCGGGTGGTTGGATCTATGCCCGCACGCAAACCACCCGGGGATCCGGGCGGTTCAGTAGAAGAAATCGAAAATGATTCTCATGTAGCAACATAGGAGGAGAATCAGACATACCCTCTGATCTGTCAACGGTCCTACCGCTCCGATATGCGCTTATCGCTTGGCGGTACGCCCCGGTGGTCCCTTGCCAGAAGGGATCACTAAATTGTCGCGTGCCAGTTGCAGCGGTTTTGGCAGGTTGCCCCGAATGCGTCCTCCTGACTGCGGCCAAAACGCGGTCAGTGAAGGATGAAGGGCGCTACGTGTCGCCGGATGACGCGGCCGGGATCACCTCTTTCCGGCGATAGGGGGCGATGGTTCCGGCATTGCGCAGCGCCTCGTCCACAAGAGTGAAAACCTCGTCGCGGCAGTCGATATCGCGGTCGAACCGTGACAGCCAATAGCGTAGCGCGTAGGTAATACCACCTTCTTCGTAAGCCAGAACACGCACGTCCGGCGCAGGATCCAATTGGATAAGTTTCGCACCCCTCAGGGCTTCCAGCATCACCTCACGCGCACGGTCGATTGGCATGCTATGATCCAGCACGATGTTGACCTGGGCGCGGTATTCCGGCTTGGGCGCAGAGTAGTTGGTAATGCGCTGCCGTGCGATCTGGCTGTTGGGCAGGATCATATAGGTGCGGTCACGGGTCAAAAGGCGCGTGGTGCGCCAGCCGATCTCGATCACCTTGCCGCGCGCTAGCCCGTCGATATCGATCCAGTCGCCGATACGGAACGGCCCTTCGACACCAAGGGCAATTCCCGACAGCGTGTCGGCCACGACGTTGCGGATCGCAAACCCAAGCAGCGCCAGTACCAGACCGGAGCCTGCAAGCGCGCCGAACGCACCTTGCCCCATGAACAGCGACACCGTTGCGGCAAAAGCAATCAGAAACAGCAGTGCCGCAATTATATCTTTGAGCAGCCGCGGGTAGGGCCGCCGCCGCACTGCCGCCTGATCAAGCGCTAGGGACGTGATCCGGCTAACGAGCCACGCCGCTGCAAAATAAGCCAGCGCAGTGACAGCGGGCAAAAGGGTTTCGCTATCGTTAAAAAATCCGGCCGGCCACGATGGCGACAGGAGCAGCCCAAAGCAAATTAGCGTCAACAGGGTCGGCCACAGAAGCCGGCGGATATGCTGCTTCACGCTCATGACCGGACCCCGCGCCCTGCAGCTGTTCGCGGCAGGGTTTCATTATAGTTTACGCAAATTGCGCAATAGCCGACGCAGGCCATTTCGCGGACTCCAAAGAAACAGTTGATGGATGGCATTGATGCCTGTTGATTGCATGTCACCCGGATGGCGGCCTGCAGACCACATCAGGTCAGCTTGGCCCTCCAGGAGAGCTGCGGCATGGCGTAACGCCTCGCCATGCTTCAAAAAACACCGAAGCGTTACTGGCTATCGGGGTCAGACGTATCTTCCACACGGATCACCGTCAGCATCCGGCGCTGGCGATTACGTGTGTCCCAGTGAAAAGCAGCGCCTTCGGACAGTCCCAGCAGCGCGACACCGACCGGTGTCATCACCGAAACCCGCTGACGCGCGATATCAGCCTCCTCAGGATAGACAAGTGTGACGGTTCTCTCCTGGCCGGTCGCCTCGTCTCTGAAAACGACGCGGCTGCCGATCCCGATCACATCCCCGGGCATCCGCTCAGGCGGAAGGATCCGGGCGCGGCTCAGTTCGTCCAGAAGACGATCGGCAAGCGCCGGATTGCGGCTGAACGCGCCTTCAGCAAGCGCCTCGATGTGGGAAAGCTCGTCAGCATTTATTATGATATGCGGCTGATCAGTATGGGACGTGCTGGGTGCCTTGGTCATAGCGGTAGACATGGGTCTGATCCTTTGTTGATGGCCGGAGAGAAAAAGGGGCGGGGCGCTGCAGGGCGTTCCGTCAGGAGCGGTTCGGCTTCTGTCTGCCTGCGTCGGGCAAGGTGGAAAATGGGATGAGATGTGCCTGCGGCGGTAGCGATACTTCGGCTGCCATGACTATAGATCATAGCATCTCCGCCGACGGCGATGCGTCAGTTACCGTTCAGGAATTTGAGGAGCCCCGGGGGGAATTAAAGGCGCAGTCGCGCCTATGCCGCCCCGGGAAACGGGCGGTTCAGGAACACAAGCCGTATATGATCTCGGTGAACCAACATGCTGGTGAATTAGGTACGGTATGTAAATTAGTCAATCCCGGGCGGTTGCTTTGCGCTGGAACGGGCCGGAAAGCGCTGCTTCAGGCCAAAAGGTCGCACCCGATGCCTCCGGCTTGAAAAGATCCTTCAGTGTGGCAACATCAGAACCATGTTGTTGTTCAGCCTTCATACGAGGTTTCTGCGCTTCGCAGGAAATCTACTGAACCGCCGGTAACCCCGGGCGGGGTGGCTCTTCGCGCCTATCCACGCTTCGGGGTTTATATCTGTCTCTCACGACAAAACTAACGGCACCTGCCTTTGCGTCTCCGGATCTATCCTCAGTGGTTTGTCAGCCGAGGGGTACTGCCATGCCGGGGTCCAGGTTGCGATCTCAACACCTCCGAGCGGGAGAACGACATGTTGTATCCATATTTTTCACATCGAAACTACACTGCACCCCCCGTGCCTTATGTTCATGCGCAGCTGAAGCGGCGGGCTAAAGCTGGCGGCGATGCCATTCGAAGAATGCTGCGCGCCGCGGTACGGCATTGGAGGCGCAGCAGCATGATTGATGCGCTCCAATCTATGGACGACCGGCTTCTGCGTGATATTGGCGTTTATCGCGGTGAGATTCAGAACTTGGTCGCAGAATTTGACGACCGTGAACTGGGTCTGAAGCCAGTCGGGCCGGGCAACGACCGGTCGAAGGACGCTAAAATCGTGTATCTGCAGACGGCGTGCATACGCGAGCCTGCCCGCCACCGGCGCTGGTGGCGCGTAGGCTCGCGCAATCACAAGTGTCCAATACTGTCCATGAAAGGGATACACCGATGATGATCTGCAATGCCGACTTCGAGGAATTGTTTCCTGCACTGTTTCAAACCGAGCCTGTACGTGCTGCATGCCCAAGGGCACAGGTGCCAAGTGCCGAGTGTATCGTCCGGTGGGACGATGACGGCGGACGGCAGGCGACTTCTGTCTGCGGCGCGGAGCTGCAGGCGGCGACGGCCCGCAAACCAGTTTCGGTCTGAAAGGATCAGACAGACTCGGTGTTAAAGCCGTCACGAGGTTGGCCAAGGAGGCCCATGCGGCCGCCTTAGGCGGGATTATTGCTTCAGGGCAGATGTAAAAATCGGCATGCCACATCCGAAAGTGCCAATCGGCAGGCCAGATGTAGTCAGGAGAAAGGACCATGATAGCGACACGAATCCTTGCGGCAGTGGAGCGGTTTCCGCAAGACGACGCCGTGTTGGTGCGCGGTTTTGAAATAGCAAACCGGCTTGGAGCAGTGCTGACCATCGTTCATGTGATGGAGCTGCCCGACCATGCAGTGGCCCGGGCGCTGGCCGATACTTTTCGTTGCCAGTCGGACTTCGCAGCCCGCGGCCGGATCGTAGCGGCATTGCGCCGGAACGGCATCGGCACGGCCGGCACTGAGATACGCATCGAAGCCGGATCGCCCGCCCAGCGGCTTGTCGAGATCTGCGATGAGTTCGCACCTGAACTTGTCGTGATGCGGGCAAACCAAAAAACCCGGATCCTCGAAAAGCTGCTTGGTTCGACGACACAGGCAGTACTCGCTGCTGGCACTGTTCCGGTTCTGATTGTGAAACAGGCATCCGGTAAACCCTACGGCCGTGTCATTCTCGCGGTTGACGGCCCTGACTATGTGCCAGATGTCTTGACTGTCGTGACAAGCCTGTTGCCCGATGCCGCGCTGGAACTGGTTCAGGCAGTCAAGGTTCCGCCTCAGCTTGAAGCGGCGATGCTGCGCGTCGGGTTGGCTCAGACAGAACTAACCGCCCACCGCGACGCTCTGGCCGACGAGGCCGAAAAACGCCTGGGCTCGCTCACGGCCGGGCTAAGGCACGGCTTAGAATGGCAGGTGCTTCGCGGCGACCCGGCGGAAGAACTCATTCGTGTGACGCAGAGCCCGGATACGGACCTGATCACGCTGGGGCCTAACCGGTCCAGTCTGATCCGGTGTGCGTTTACCGGCAGTGTCACGCAGCGATTGCTGCGCGATGCCGCCTGCGACGTGTTGATCTGCCGCCCGGCAGAGGCTCGCAGCCCGCGCGCGCTGACAACAGAACCGTCAACCCGGCCAGTCCACGGCCAACAATCCTTACCACTCTATCAAGGGGGCACCTATGACCACTAAACTGAAACAAAACCCGTCAGCCGAACATGCCAAGGCTGATATTCCGAACACTGCGTCCGTAACGGAGGCGCTGTCCGAGGTCCTGGCGGAGACTTACCGGCTGGTCCTGAAATCCCATACCTACCATTGGAATGTGACGGGCCCGCTGTTTTTCTAAATCCACGAGATGACCGAGACTCAATACACCGACATGTTCGCCGCGGCGGATGTGCTGGCCGAAAGGATAAGGGCGCTGGGTAAGCCCGCTTCGGTGAATCCGGCGGCACTGGTCGCAGGACCAGGCTGACAGGATCCCTATGCGAAACTTTCAGCGAACGAAATGGTCAGGGATCTTCTGTCCGACCATGAAAGGCTGGCTCAGCACATGCGCGCCCTTGTCGAGACCGCAGAAGCCGCAAAAGATCCTGTGACAGCAGATCTCGCAACCGAACGCGCGGCATTTCACGAGAAAGCCGCCTGGATGCTCCGCGCCACGGCTGCGTAGACGCACCCAGTTACAGCGGATAGCAGCAGATCAGCCCTGGCCATGGCCGGGGCTTTTGCATCACACGGTTCCTGCAAGCGTCGATTTTCGCTATACAGAGACTTAAAAACGGCCTGAACCGTCAGAAGGAGAAAATAGATCCCGGACCGATCCATGGCCCCTAACCTTCGCAGGCTGCTGGCCCCTGTAAAATCCCTCCTTGGCGGCACGGTCGCTTTCATGGCTGGGAACAGCCTGCTTGGCGTTGTGCTGCCGCTTCGCATGGAAGCGGCAGACTATCCGGTGGCATTAACCGGTATGATCATGGCGGCATATTATCTGGGACTGGCCTTTGGAGGATTCAAAGCCAAACACGTCATCCTCCGGATCGGACATATCCGCGCCTTCTCGACTTTTGCGGCGCTGACCGCCGCAACGTGCCTTGCCTATGCGTTCTTCTTTAACCCGTTTGCATGGATAATTTTTCGGATTGTCAACGGCTTCTGTATCGCCGGGATGACAACCTCGATCGAGAGCTGGCTTAATGACCGCAGCAGCAACGAAACCCGCGGCCGCGTGCTTGGGTCTTACATGCTGACTTTCTACCTTGCGATTGCACTGGGCCAGACTTTAATAAACGTCGCCCCGGTGAGCGGCGATGACCATCTGCTGATCGCTTCGGCCCTGATCGGGTTGTCGCTTATGCCCATAGCCCTCACGGGACTTGGTGAACCAAACCTCGGCGAGCTTCGCGTTCTGGGCGTGAAAAAGCTATACGAGGCGTCACGGGTTGGCGTGGTTGGCGCGGGTGTCGCCGGAATGCTTGTTGGCTCATTCTATGCGATGGGTGTCGTCTTTGCCCGCCAAATCGGCATGAGCGTGACGGAAGCTGCCCTGTTCATGAGTGTCGTTGTGCTTGGGGGGCTTGGCTTTCAGATGCCCGTCGGCATTCTGGCTGACAAGTTTGATCGTCGTATTGTCATGTCCTGTATGCTGATCGGCGTCGGAGCGTCATGGGGGCTATTGTCGGGTTCGATTGCAAATGGGGTACCATTGGCCGTCTTGATGGTCATGGCATTGGCGTTTGGCGGCGCAATCAGCAGCGTCTATCCGCTATGCGTTGCGCAAACTTTCGATCGGCTGGACCGGAAATATTATGTCGCGGCATCTGGGCGTCTGTTGATGGTTTATTCCATCGGAGCGACAATCGGCCCGCTGTTCGCATCGGCGCTCATGGCGGTTTACGGCCCTTCTTCGTTCTTCCTGTTCGAATCCGCCATCGCGATAGCGTACGCGATTTTTGTCCTTTTCAGCGTCAAGGCGGGGCCCGAATTGCCCGCCGATGGACGAGAGAAGTTTGTGCCGCTTCCTGATATATCGCCAGTTGCCATGGGGTTGGATCCGCGCACGGAACCGGAGCTATCGACGCCTGACAGTCAGGCAAATGATACAGTTGGCTAATACCGTCCCCCAGTGATTTCTAAGCCTGCTCCAACTTTCCCGCCGCTGCGATGGCGGGAAAACGTGAACCAAAGTTCAGAACCGCTGTGGCTATGAAAAGACATCTTAGTACCCCAGCCGCTCGCCAGATTCAGTCAAAACGACATCCAGCGGAATGTCATGCGGCTGCGGATGGATTGTCTGAAGCTCCGCGCTGTCCAGCCCGATGCCGATGGCAAAGGGGCGCGGCGCCAGGGCCGCCAGGGTGCGGTCGAAATAGCCGCCGCCATAGCCCAGCCGGTAGCCGCCGGGCGCCCAGCCCACCAGCGGAGCAAGGACGATGCCGGGGGTCAGCGCCGGCGCTTCGGGCGGCGGAACCGGGATGTTCCAGTCGCCGCGCACCAACCGGGTTTCCGGCGTCCACAGGCGGAACACCAGCGGCGCGGCCTTGGTCTCGACAATGGGCAGGGCAATCGTGGCGCCCCCGGCGTGCAGCTCCGCCATCAGCGGGCGCAGATTGGGTTCGCCCTTGATCGGCCAGTAGAAGGAGATGACGTGCCCGTCCGCGCCGCCGAACCGGGACCGGAGCAGCTGCCGCAAATGCCCGGACAGCGCGTCCCCGGCCGCCTGGCGTTCGGCAACCGTCAGGGCGAGCCGTTCCGCGCGCAGCCGGCTGCGTTCGGACTTGCGCCAGCGGGCAATGTCCGCGGCGTGCCGGGCGGCGGCGGCCTGGGGATCGTAAAGGCCAGTTTCCTCCGCCATGCAGGGCGAAGAAGCGTAGCCCTTGGCGGCGGGCGGGGTGCTGGGGGGCTTGCTCATCCGGTTGCTCCGCTGCGGGGCGAGAGGGGCCGTCCGAGGACATGCTCTGCGCCGCTGATGATGTCCGCGATACGCTCGGCTGCCGGCACGATCCCGCGGATGGCGCCCGCCCCCTGGCCTGCAAACAGGGCCATCGCCTCGAGGTCGCCGGTGGTGGTGCGCAGCGGGGAATCGGTGCTGTACCGCAGCCGCGGCTGGCTGCCGTCCCAAGCGATTTCCTCACGCGGGAGAGCGTCGGGATCGTGGCCCATATAGGCGCCGCCGAGCGCCTTGGTGACGCTGTTCTCCAGCACCCGCACCGCCGCGCCCGCGGGCCAGTTCAGCACGAAGACATCGGTCAGGACGGTGTCGGCGCCGGTGGCGGCGGCAACGCGGTCCTTGTGGTAGCGGTAAGCAAAGGATTCAGCCGTTGCAAGAAAGGCGGTGCCGCACTGGATCCCGGCGGCGCCCATGGCCAAGAAAGCGGCCAGATCCCCGCCGGTGGACAGGCCGCCCGAAGCGACGACCGGGATAGACACCGCTTCCAGGATTTCTTCCGTCAGGCCGCGGAGCGGATGACGGCCGTGGACATGGCCGCCGGCCTCGATGCCCTGGGCGATGATCACGTCGGCGCCGGCGGCCTCTGCGGCGCGCGCGGCCTCAACGGTGCCGACCTGGTGCAGAACCAGGCGGCCCGCCGCTTTTACCCGGGCCACGGTTTCGGGCATGACATCCCAGAAGAAGGTAAAGACGGGAACGCCGAGATCGAGGCAGCACCCGATCTGCGCATCGAGCAGGGCGGGTTCGGTTGCCGCAGGGATCACATTCACCGCAAAGGGGCGGTCTGTGGCGGCCCTGAGCCGGGTGACCTCCTCGGTGATCAGAGCCGGGCTTTCGCGCACCATGCCCAGCATGCCGAAGCCGCCGGCATTGGTCACGGCGGCGGCCAGTTCCCAGCGGGACACGCCGCCCATGCCCGCCAGGAGGATGGGGTAATCGCTGCCCAGCAGGCCGCAGAGGGGGGTTGCAGCAGCGAAAGTCGTCATCTGCGTTTCTCCTGTGCCGTGCAAGCGGTCACGCCGCCTGCAATCTGCGCGTTAGGGTGGGCCGGGCCGCGCCGCGCGTCAAGCGGCAGGGCCGGTTTCCACTGTCGCTGGTCTGGTGCCGGGACTGCCGGGCGCTTAGTCCAGCGGGGCGAAGAAGGCTTTGGCAAAGGCGGTGAACGCCTGGATGACAGGCTGTTTCAGCGCGGCGCCGCGATGGGCAAGTGCAATTTGATGCGGCGGCGGATGGCCGGAGAGCGGCACCCGGACGACCGGATTGCCATCATAGCACAACCCGTCAGGCAGGTCGGTGGCCAGCAGGCCGGCGCCGAACCCGTTGGCCACCATCGACCGCAGCATCTCGATCGAGCCGGTCTCTTGGGCCACCCGCACCGGAAACCTAGCGTTCTGCAGCAGGGACAGGAAATAGCCGCGGCTGTGCGGCAGGTTCATCAGGATGATTGGCTCCTGCGCCAGGTCTTCGGCGCTGACGCCGGGCTGACGGGCCAGCCTGTGCCCCGGCGGCAGCAGCGCATAGGGTTCGGCGGCCATCAGCGGAATGATGGCGAAATCCGACGGAACCCCGAAATCATAGAGCAGCGCGAGGTCGATCCGGCCTTCGCTGAGCCAGTCGAACAGCGTTTGCAAGTCTCCTTCGAGGATGCGGATCTCCGCGCCGGGGCGGGTGTCCATGAAGCGGCGCACTAGCTGCGGCGCATAGCGGGGGCCCAGGGTGGAAAACACACCAAGGTTCAGGAACTCCGGCGTCCCTTCGCCGCCGCTCAGCACCCAGCGCGCCTGCTTCTCCAGTTCGCGCAGCTGGGCAACCTTATGCTGCCCGAACGCCGTCAGCTCCATCCCGCGGCCGGGGATGCGGACAAAGAGCTTCTGGCCGAACACCTCCTCGCAGCGGGCGATGGCCAGCGACACCGAGGGCTGCGAGGTGTTCAGCGCGCGGCTGGCCGCCGCGGTGCTGCCGGTGTCGGCCACGGCCAGCAGGACTTCGACCTGGCGGAAGTTCAATGGTATATTCAAGTTGGAATACCCTTTATACAGATCCTGTATTTCCTGATATATCTCAATGGACGCTATCCTGCAGCAAGCAATTGATGGGGGAAGCATGTTCGACAATAACGCCACCGCAGGCCGCAGGCCGCTGGAGGGGGTCCGGGTGCTGGACTTTTCCCGCGTTCTGGCCGGTCCCTACTGCACCGCGCTGATGGCCGACCTTGGCGCGGAAGTGATCAAGGTGGAACCGCCCGCGGGCGATGACTACCGCCACATCGGCCCCTTCAGGGACGGCGAAAGCCTGCTGTTCCAGTCGGTGAATCGCGGCAAGAAATCCATCGTTCTGGACCTGAAATCCGCAGAAGGCGCGGCGGCGGCCCGGGCGCTGGCGGCGGAGAGCGATGTTTTGATCGAGAATTTCCGCCCCGGCGTGATGGAGCGGTTCGGGCTGGGCCGGGAGGCATTGTGCGCGGCCTGTCCGCAGCTGGTCTATGTCTCGGTGTCCGGGTTCGGCCAGACCGGCCCGAACCGGATGCTGCCGGCCTATGACATCATCATCCAGGCGATGAGCGGGCTGATGGACGTGACCGGCGCCGAGGACGGCCCGCCGATGATGGCCGGGGACGCCTTTGCCGATGTGGCGGGCGGCCTGTTCGCGGCCTTCGGGGCGATGGTGGCGCTGTTCGACCGCGCCCGAAGCGGCCGGGGGCGGCATGTCGACCTGGCGCTGTACGATTCGCTGGTGTCGATGATGCCGGTGCTGGCCTGCCGGGCGCTGATGGCCGGGGAGACGCCGAAGCGGACCGGCAGCAAGCACGCGCTGTCGGCGCCCTTTGGCACCTATCCGGCCAGGGACGGCAGTTTTACCGTCGCGGTGCTGAACGACCGGCTGTTTGCAAAGTTCGCGGCGGCCATCGGCGCGCCGGAACTGGCGGAGGATCCGCGGTTCGCCAGCGACAGCCAGCGGCGGCAGAATGAGCCGGCGCTGGCGCAGCATATCGAAAGCTGGGCCGCGGTCCGGGACGTGCAGAGCGTCGCCGCGCTGCTGTCCGAGGAGGGTATCCCGGCCGCGGCCCTGAGTTCGGTGCCGGAGGCCTGGGCGTCGCCGCAGGCGCAGGCGCGGGAGCTGGCAACGCCCGTCACCCATCCCGCGCTCGGCACGCTGAGCGTGCCGGAACAGCCGGTTCATTTCAGCGCCGCGCCGCGCGGCGGCCGTCAGGCAGCCCCGGGACTGGGGGCGCATACAGAGGAAATCCTGCATCGGCTGAAGGAAGGAGAGACCAAATGAGCGGTGATCTGAACAGTGAAGAACAGGCCGTCATCGGCCAAATCGAGCGGTTTTCGAATGAGGTGCTGGCGCCTGCCGCTGCGGCGATCGATGCCGCGGGGACATTTGCAACCCTGCACCGCCCGGCGCTGGCAGAAATGGGCACCATGGGCATGAACCTGCCCGAAGCCTATGGCGGCATTGGCCTGTCCGGTCCTGCGCTCTATTGCGCGGTGGAGGCCATAGCCGGCGCCTGCGGCTCAACTGCGTCGATGCTGACGGCGCATTTTCTGGCGACGGATTCTCTTCTGCTGGGCGCGGATGAGGCGTTGAAGCAGCGGCTGCTGCCGGCCGCCGCATCGGGGGAGGCGCTGGGGGCTTTTGCCTTGACCGAGCCGATGGCCGGCTCCAACCCGGCCGACATGCGCACCACCGCCATCCGCGACGGGGACGGCTACCGGCTGAAAGGCTCGAAATGCTTCATCTCGAACGCGGGCGGCGCGGATTTCATCGTGGTCTATGCCAAGACCGACAGCAGCGCAGGCGCGCGCGGGGTCAGCGCCTTTGTGGTGGAGCCGGGCAAGACGGACGGGGTGGAGATCGGCAGGCACGAGGAAACCATGGGGCTGCGCGGCGGCCATGTGTTCCCGGTCTCCCTTGACTGCCATGTGCCCGCGGAAAACCGGCTGGGCGACGAAGGCACCGGATTCCGAACCGCGATGAAGGTGCTGGACAATGGCCGCATCGAGGTAGCCGCGCAGGCAACCGGCATCGCCCGCGCGGCGCTGGATGCGGCGGTTTCCTATGCCAAGGAACGCGAGGTCGGCGGCCAGCCGATTGGCAATTTCCAGGGGCTGCAATGGATGCTGGCCGACAGCGCCACCGAGCTGGCGGCGGCGCGGGCCTTGGGGCTGCAGGCCGCCCGCAAGCGTGGCACCGGTGAGCGGTATTCCTTGGACTCGGCCTTTGCCAAGCTCTATGCCAGCGAGGCGGCCTGGCGCATTACCGACCGGGCGCTGCAGATTCACGGTGGTTACGGCTATACTCGCGACTTCCCCCTGGAACGCTACCTGCGCGACTTGCGGATCTTCCGGATTTATGAGGGATCTTCGGAAATCCAGCGCACGATCATTGCCCGCGGCATGCTGAAGTAGCCTGTCAGACGGCTCAAACCATGCAGGCTACGAATATGCAAAGCGCATCCTGCCCCGGCCCTGATCATCGCGCTTGGTTTACTGAGCAGAAAGCGGCGGGCGGGGTACCAGCCAGCTTGTGAACAGCATCACCGCCTGTGACTGCGGCTAAAAACAGGCTTCAGGAAAAGTCGGGTTTGCCAATGGTCCTTGGCACAAGGTTTCGTTGCAATTTCGTTTTTTCCCCTAGTCGGGGAAATGCGACCGTCCTGGCCGGCTGTCCTCCCGCCGTATTGTCAATGAGCGTTCAAAACTGACCCGGTTTCAGCGTTTGAATTTGACCCACCCCTTGTGGCGCAAAGGCCCCAGGCGGGCCGCCCTCATATAGCGAGTCCGTCTGGGGTCTTTGCTTGCGCGACGTTTATGTTTTTCTGCGTCGCTTGCTCTGTGCGAACCGGTATGACGTGTTGCCTGTCTCGATGATTGCGCAGTGATGGGTTACGCGATCCAGAAGCGCGGTTGTCATCTTGGCGTCACCGAAGACCGAGACCCATTCGCCGGGCATTGCCAAGTTGATCACGGGGTTCCGTCGGGATAGGCGGTCATCATGAAAACCGTGCCGAC
>NZ_JBQKUH010000081.1:0-14074 GCF_054968485.1 Leisingera sp. G5_S3_59_S7 | reverse complement strand
ATTCACCTGAAATATCAAAGGCTTCGGATAAACCGTCCGGGGCCTTCTTCGTGTTCGCGCCTTGCGCACCCGCCGCAAGGCGCAGCAGCCTGTTCACACCTGGTTCTCACCGTCCTGGCTCTATTCGCGTCTTAAGGTCAGCCCGACTTGGGAATTCAGAGCTGAAACACACGCCGCGGCTTCGCTGCACGAGCAGCGTAGCTCCACAGCTTGAGGGTGATCACAAACATGTTTTCCAGCATAACTTCAGCGCCTTCTGCTGCGGTCCCCTACGCTGTCAGCGACCGCAGCGGGTGCCGCGCGGGGATGGGCTCCTCCAGATCGACACAGCTAAAAAGCGATCCGCTCGCCTCGTCCGTCCCGCGCATCATTAAGGCCGACAAACCGTCAAACCCCTTGCGCATATCTGTGACCCCGGCGGCCAGCCAGACCTTTGTGTTTGCCGGAACCGGGATCACGCCGAAAGCTTTCGGATCAATGCGGCGAGCGCATCGGGATCAAAGCCGCCCAGAACCTTCAGCCGGTGGCCGCTGGCAAGCTCCACCTCGATCTGCGCACCGGCATCCGGCGGGGCAGAAGCAGGCTCAGCTTCCAGAACTTCGCCGGCAGGAAGCGGGTGACGGGTTCTTCTTCAGCCTCGGCCGCGAACCGCGGTTCCTTCAGCCAGTTGAAGACCTGGTTCGCATTCACATCTTAGCGCCGTGCAACTTGGGCAACGGATACGGCAGGCACCCGCGTCTGTGCGCAAACCATACGCTTCTCGTCTTCAGACCAATTCCGACGCCTGCGCCGCTTTGCCATCCCCAACCTCGATAATGTCCGCTTATTCGCTAATGGACATTATCCATCACTAACGATGACCGTCAGTGCGGGCAGACCGGACGCTTAAAAGGATGGTACGGATCGCGTCCGTTGTTTATTGAGGCCGTGTGAAAAGTTACGTTGATTTATGGTGTCTGGCGAAAATTTCTGATATCTGCAACCTTTCACGCAGTTGCGTGGTCTTACAGGCAATTCGTGAATGCGAATTCGAAGAGAAACCGGAGGTGCTCGTTTTTCAATGCGCTTCCGCTCTTCGTTCTAACCACTCAGTAATCCTTCAATTTTCCGAGACACTTTGTCGGCGGCTTTTTCCAGATGGCCCGCGTCAAAGTGTGCGTAACGTTCGGTGCTGTCCGGAGACATGTGGCCGGGCAGTTTGCCGGTCATGTGGAGGGTTTCGCCGGACATGATGGCATGCTAGGCGTATGTGTGGCGGAGATCGTGCAGCCGGATTTCTGCTGGCAAATCAGCCAGGTTTTTGAAGGTCTGCCAAGCATGATCGACTGACGTGCGGTGTGGCTTTTTTGCACGCTGAGCAAGGAACACGTAGCTGGACCGGCGCTGTTTGCGCAGCCGGCTAAGGTACTGGATAGCGGCATCGCTGAGATTAACCTCGCGAGGGCCCGTCGTGGTGCGCCGGAGGACAAGCTTGTCTTTCTGGACCTCATCCCAGCTCAACCGCAGAATCTCACCGGAGCGGCAGCCTGTCAGCAGCATCAGCCAAATTGCGTCCGCAGCGTCCCGCTGTCTGGCCGTTGCGGAGTACAGCACGGCCGCCAGCCGCCGGAGCTGGTCGCTGCTCAGCATGCGACCGCGCGCCAACCGCCGGTTGAAACGCAAAGGCGCAGCCGGATTGGGCAAGCCCGCCGGAAGGTGACCTGCTTTCTGGCCCCAATACAGAATTGTCGTAAAGTGCCCAAGCGCCTGGTTGGCCCCGCTCGGCCGCAAACGGGAATAGGCATAGAACCATTCGGCGATGTCGGGCGTTGTGATCCGCGCAATTCTCCGCCGACCAAAGGCGGGCAGAAGCTGCGTATTCAGATAGCAGTCCAGCGAAAAAAGCGTGGAATTGGCATAGACCCCGCGCTTGGCATCCAGGAAGGCGGCGCAGAGCGCCGAGAAGGTGGGTGTGTTGCGCTGCTCCGGGGCAGGGGGCCGTTGCCCAGTTCCTTTTTCCGCATGGAAGGCTTCGCGTTCTTCGCAGATTTCCATGTCCTCAAAGCTCCCCAAGGTGACACGCCGGGTTTTCCCCGCGTCCCGCGTCCCGCTGCCAGCGGACCCAGGACTTGGCGCTGCCGGGCTGGACACGCAGGGCCAGGCCGTCGCACTGGGCATCATGAAGCACGTATTCCTTCTTGCGCGCCTTGAGAGATGACAAGATCAGCGGGGTGAGGAGGGTGACGGTTTTCATGCTCGCGCCCTCCGGCCCCGTTTCACCGAGCGCCAAGCCAGGAGCCCTTTGCGGAACGTGACTGGGTCGATCCCGTTTTCATCGCAGAAGGCGCCGATGGAGAGCCGTGAATTGCAGAAGCGCTGGTAAATCGAACTGTCCCGGACGCGGCCCGAAACGGGAACCTTGACGATCTTTTCCAGATGCGTGCCCACCCGCTGGCTTGCAGCCTTGATGGTGCGGTCCTCCAAATGCGCATAGCCTTCGGTGGTTGCGAGATCGGAATGGCCCAGCAACCCGCCGATCACGCGCAGATCCAGCCCGGCGTTGATGCCAACTGAGGCAAAGCTATGGCGCAGATCATGCAGGCGGACTCCGCTGAGTTTTGCGCTTTTCCGGAGCTTGCGCCAGACCCTGTCAATCCGGTGGTCCGGCATTGGGTCCTTGCCCTCGCCGAACACGTACAGGTTGTTGCGCGGAAAGGAGGCAAGAACCTGTTTTACGGGACGCCCGAGCCAGATCGCGCGCGGTCCGGACTTGGCATCTGGCAGAGCGCAACGCGGCCCGTCGATCATGTCCCACCGCAGCGCAAGCGCTTCCCCCTTGCGGCAGCCGGAGAGGGCGAGAAAGCGGAAGCAGCCCGCCTCACGCGGGTGGGTTACCTCCAGCCGCCGCAGAGCAGTTCCCGGCCGCGCCCACTGTGCCTCGGAGAGGTAAGTGGCCGTGAAACTTGTTTTGCGGCGCCTGAGCCCCTTGCAAGGGTTGCTGCCGCGCGGCTGCAGACCAAGCAGTTCCGCGTGGCGCATCATGCCAGACAAAACGGCGAGTGCGCGGTTGCCGCTGGCGGCACTGCCGGGCAGACCATCTTTCCAAGAAATCAAATCTGCCTGTGTCACCTGATTAAGCCGCTTGCTGCCCAGTTCAGGAATAATGAGGTGTTCAATGTCATGTGCGTGGGCACGTTGTGTAGCCGGTTTCCAGCTCGGGGCGAGATCCTTGAGATAGCGGCGGCTGAAGGCGGCCACCGTCGGGGCGGCGTCCGGAGCTACCCCCGCAGTTACGCCGTCGAGCAGCGTTCTAGCCAGCTCGCGGGCCTGGGGCAGGGGGATCGCGTCGGCCCGCTCGAGTGTCTGCTTCCGGGTCCTGCCATCGGCATGCCACTGCACGATCCAGGAGCTTGTGGCACCGCGCTGCCGGAGGCCCAGCTTGGGAACCTCAGTGTCCCAATGAACAGTCTCTGACCGGTGGGAAGCGGGACGTGCATTGGCGGTGTTCAGAGCGGATTTACGCATGGCTGTCTTCCTTCTCTGCTTTAGAAAAAATTCCACGCAGTTTCCCGGGAAGCGGCCGGGAAAAGCGGGAAAGCAGCATAGTTCAGGAAGGAAAACCGCCGCCGCGGCCCGTTCCGCAGGCGGGAAAGCCAGTCGGTTGAATGGCTTACCGGGTGCCTTGGAACGCCGGTTTCGGCCCGGAGGCCTCAGATTTGTTCCACACATAAAGCAGCGCGCTAGGTGTCTGCCCCACCCGCTGCACGTGCGAATTGGGCCGGGATCAAGAGGCGCCTAGACCAGAGAAATATCGGCCAGAACGGCTTTCCGGACCTCCGAGAGGCGGGAAGCTACCAGCTTACGAACGGTGTTGTAGACCGCTGGGCTCAGTGACAAATTCTGCGCCGCCAGCCAATACTTCAGTTCTTTTGCCCCCCAGGATACGAAGAGGATGTTCTTCTTGCTGTCGCTGTAGGTGAAGTTGAAGGCGCCGAGCGCGATGTTGATGATGTCGCCGGAAGCTTCGGCCGTGCCGATCTGGAAGTTGCTGCCGCTGGTTTTCGAAGTTTCGAAATCGAACAGCTTGATTGTGCCGTCGTCGTCGGCCAGCCCGCGCAGCGCGCCGATGGCGCTCTTAACGATCTCGAACTGGTTGGCCGTGGCGACCTGCGCTAGGGTTGACAGGATGACCTTTTCGAAGCTGCCGCTGCCTTGCATCGTTTCGCTGGCGGTAAACGGTGCCTCTTCGCGCACCCATCCCAGGAGGCCGAGGACCCGCATGTATTCCGTGAACCAGGCTTCACGCTCCGCCACCGGATCGGACTTGGCGTCCGCGGCGCGCTGTGCGAATAGGGTGGACAACAGCACATCCTCCTTGTGCCCCGGCGTGAGGTTATCCACGAAGGAGATCACGCTGGACGCGTTGATAGCGGCGGACAGAGCCTGTTGCTGCGCTGCCAGCGCGGAGGACGGGTCGAAACTGTCATGGGAACGATTGACCGGTTCGGAGAAGACCGATGCCTCCGAGACGGCGCGCCGGCTGCGCGTTGGGGCCAGGTCGAGGGCGCCGATCATCGCTAGGCGCTCGGTCAGGCTGCCCGGGCCTGGCGGACCCAGTGGCGGTGACGAGGCCAGGGGGCTGTCCCGGAACGCTTTCGGCCAAGTGGCGTTGTAGCCACGCGTATCGACATGGGTGAAGCTGTTGTAGCGGCCGATCCCGCCCTTGAAGAGGCCTTCCTTGTCGCGCAGGTAACGCAGTGCATGGGCCACGCCTGGTGCCGCCATGCCCCGGACCTGAAAGTCAAGCGCCGTGAACTGCATATGCTGGCTGCCAGCGGCGCCGCCGATGCAGGAATTATAGGCCGGACCGCGATAGGCATTGGTGATGGCGATAGGCTTACCGAGCCGGTCGCGCAGTTGGTCGAGCACCCGCGCGGTGGAGGCAATATTGCTCCACAGATGGCGCGGCGGATAGGTGTTCTTGCCCGCGCAGGGTCCGCCGGGGGTATTGTGGCCGCCGCCCAGGACAAGAAACTCGCCGGTTGAGAAATGCTTCAGCCCGAGGGAGGAGATGAAGGCATCGAATTCCGCGTAGCCGGACCAGGTGAGCGCCGCCTGGCTGTCGCGGAAACCTGCGCCGCGGGCCTTGGCGGAAAGGATCGCCTCGACCTCTTCCGCGCTGATCTGGTCGCGCTCCTCGCCGTCGCCCTCTTCTTCGGCGGAGCTCATCTGCTCTTCCACCGAGTGCGGGACCGGAGGCGTGCTGCCCTGCGCTGCCGGGCGGCCGGCGCGCGGTTGCAAGGTGAATGGCCGGTGCGTGGTGAAGTCGGGCTCGCGCACCAGTTTGTCGAACAACTGCGGGGTTTGGCTTGGGCTGCCGATCTGGCCTTCGGTGGCGGCGCGGAGATCGTGGTAGTTGCCTTTGAAGCGCCCGTTGTCCCAGACTTGCAGCAAGGCCCCGGTAAAGGCGCCATTTTGCGGCCCGTCCATGGCGAATTGCGTGTCCATGCAGGCACCTAGGTTCAGCACCGATGCCTTGACCGGCGTGGACAGAGGGTTGGTGAGAACGCATTCCTTTAGCGCCGAGTAGCTGTCGGAGGCACTGCGGTATGCGGCCTCATTGGCGCGCCAGACGCGGTCTTCGATATGCAGCGGCATGGCGCGGGCACCGGGCGGCGGTGCGATGGGTCTGCCGAAGAGAGCGGTTGGCATCGGCAACCCGCCCATCTTGATCATCGAGCCAGAATGACATGTATCGGCGACCACCAGCACCCGCACACCGGCGCGAAACTCCGACCACAGCATATAAAGCTCGTCGTCGGCCAATTGGAAGTCATAGAGGCATAGGGTCTCGTCGAACTTCTGGTCGCCGTCGTGATCCTCGTCCAGGTTGAAGTCGGGAACGCGTCCGCCATGGCCCGAGACCGTCATCAGGAACATGTCTCCGGCCTTGAGGTCCCGCGCCGCGCGGCGGATTTCCTCGGTGACGTTCGCCCGCGTGGCGTCTGATGTCAGCAGACGGGCAGGGGCGAAACCTTCAGCTGCTGCCAGTGTTTCCATCGCAATTGCATCAGCCTCGCAGGCGATCAGCCGGCCATCCCACCCGTCGTAGTGATCGGGGTCGACCGTGTTCAAACCTGCGTGTAGCGAGTAGCCCGTTGCTTTTCCACCGGCGATGACTGGCGGCGCGCCAAGCGCGCGGGATAGCTGATTGGCAGTGCCAAAGGGACCGCTGATGACCATCGGCGGGCTGCTGCGTGCGTTGGAGAGCGCACTGATCTCATGCTGGAATTTCGCCGCCACATCGGCGTACCCCTCGTCTGTCGGGTGCAGACCGTCATGCCAGCGATGATCGCCGACGACCCCGCGGCAGTCGATGTAGGTGACATGCGGCATCGACGCGGCTAGCCGCCGTAGGCGCCGGTTGAAATGGTCCATCATGCAGGCGGCGATGGATTTTTGCAGGCCCCGGTCGCGAATGCCGCGGCGCTCCATCGGTTTGCCCAGCCAGCGGTCCCGGTTGGGCACGGGATAATCGTAGCCGTGGCAGAGGATCGTGACATGCGGGAAAGCATCGCGGACCTGGGTGAACATGCGCTCGTAGTGGGTCAGTGCGTCGTCCAGCAGATCGTGGAACGACGGCAGTAGGTAGTCTTCGGGCATGAGATCGGGGTGGAACTCCTCAAGGTGCGCGGCGAGGCCGCCGCCTGCGACCAGATCGTTGCCACCGCCAGACAGCAGCAGTATTTCGGCCCCGGTATCGCGCAGGGCGCGCAGGTATTCCTGCTTGTCCGCCATCCGCTTAAGCAGGTCTCCGGCAGCGCCCAGCGACAGGATCGCGTAGTGGTCCAGCAGGTGGTCGATCGTGTCCTTCAGCAGCAGCGGGTACTGGAACCAGCTGTCGCCGTCAGAGACGATCAACGGCCCGTCATACCCTTTCGCGAGCGCGTTCTGGAACCGGACCTGCCGCCGCAAGCGGGCAAACCAGTTGGCCGAATTCATCAACGCCGCCGTACGCTGTTCCGCGTCGGCGGTGCGGGGGATCTGGACCGTTGCGGGGTTCAGTCTCAGTCTTGGCGCGAAGGCGGCGGAGGCGTCTTCATCGACGGTGAAGTACTGCGCCAGCTCGCTTTCGTCTGTGGTTGGGTCGGCCATCTTCGCCTGTAGCTGTTCAACTGTGATCTTTGCCATTATCTTAATCCTCATTGCTAGATGATCCCGAAATCTCCCCCATTTCGCGGATCTTGGTGAAAATGAAATCCGTGATGGCCGGATCCCGCATCAGCTCCGTTTGCGCGACTTTCCCGCCGGTGCCAGCCGGGCTTTCGACCCGGTTGAGGCGGAAGATCGAAGACTGCGGCGGGAAATCATCGCTGCCGGCCAGGCTGCTCATGCCAAATACTTCGCGCGGCTGACCTTGGGTTACGGGGGCGCCATCCTTCACTTGCGGCTCGAAGTGGCGGTCTTCAAAGCTGCGCGACACCAGATGCAGCAGCGATTTCCCATAGCTGCCGAAGTGCAGCGCCTCTTCCAGGCCGGGTGTGGGGATGTAGACGCGGGCGCGGGGCTCGGCTCCGGTGTCGATCAGCGGGGTGATCCCGGATATTTCCGGGCTGGAGGCATGAACAGTTTTGCCCTTCAGCTCACCGTTCATCGCCTCAATACAAGGGATCAGACGATGTTTGGCGCGGGGAAGTCCGATGGCGGGATGCACAAGGTGCAGTGTTTCGAACAGGTCAGCCGGTTTGCTGTGTGGGAACATCCCATCTCCATCTTCGGCGACCATTGCCAGGATCTCGTCCAAGACCATCACCCCCGCGCCCTCGGCGACAAGGTGCAGCTGGCAGCCGGTTCTTTCCTTCAACTGCATCAGATCGCGAAGGAATCTGGAGACATAGCCAAGTCCAAGCGGCCGGATCGCGGCGCGTGGGCCGGGGTGCTCGGCCGGGCCGCGCACGGCCTTCTCAGCGCAGGTCTCCACCTCGCGCCAGATCGCCCGGCCAATTCCCCGCACACGCGTTTCGATCAGCCTATCAAGATGCTCGGCCCCTTTTCCGGTTTGCGTCTCGGCGTCGTCGAAGATGAAACGAAGGACGTCCATCGAGGTTTCGACAAAGCTGTTGCACCAGAAAATCGTGTAGGGATAGAGCCCGAGTGCCTCAATACGGTCTTTGCGAAGCACCGCCGCGTCAAATGCCGGTTTGATGCCTTCGGCACTTCCGGGAATCCACAGCAGGACACCCTTGCAGAGCGTTTCGGCTGGGCCCGATCTGGTTTTCGGTTCAAGCCTTTCCTCCAGCAGAGCGCGGGTTCTCTTCCACCCCGAATGGAAGGATGGATAGGACCCGTTGGAGACGTGGAAGCCGTCATCGAGATGCATGTAGTGGCCAGCCAGGGAGGAGCAGGGTGTGGAACCGGCCCGGGCGGCAGCATGAATTCCCTTGACGCCTTTCTCTCCGGTGGAGACGGAAAAGGCCCGGGGGGCCGGAACGCCGAGCCGAAGCACCCAGCTGTCCACGACATTCTGCGCCCAATCTGCATATTGCCACAGGGCAATCCCCATCTGCCCCTTGTATCCGCCCCAGTCCTCTCCCCAGGAGTTCAAGACATGAAAGCCCTGATCGTCATACCCGGTCAGAACAACTGCATGGCAGCCGGACAGGCCCTTCTCCGGCGGCCATTTTATTACACCGCCAGTGTCGGGAGTGACGTTTTGCCATCCGTCATGGACATTGGCGGTGGTCAGGACCGCCTCGGCATCGTTCAGCGCAGAATGGTAGTGATTGAGCACCGAGGCGAGGCGGAAATATGCGCCCAAACCGGTTTCCTGTGCTTTCTTGACTTGCGCGTCCGTTGGGAAGTAGCTCTCATTGTCAGGGCTCCGTAGGAAGTAGCAAGTGCTTTGCCAGCGTCCAGGATCGTCCGTTGCCGAACTTTCAGGCCAGTCCAGGCAGGCGCCGTGATGGTAAAACCCCTTAACCGCGGAGCGAAGCGAGCGAATGCCTTCCTCCCCCCCCTGCTGGCTGTCAATCTCCGGGTACCGGTCGTGAAAATAGGCCATGCGGTAAAGCATGTCGGCGCTGGCAATGTCGGTTCGTGCCTTCGCCTTCTTCTTGGACCATTGTGCCTCGCAGATATCGGAACGGCGGAGCCATTGCAGGTTGCGCTGGATGTCGATCAGCGCGGCAAGCGCGTAACCGACGCATCGCTGGGTCAACTGCTGGTGGCGCACGCCGAAAATCGGCCGCCTGAACGCGGTCTCCCCGATAGGCTCCATCAGGCGCCTGTCGATTGAGACCGCATCGCGCAGAACCGACAGGCTGGGCACAAAGGGCTGGTCGCGCAGGTCAACCCAGTCCTGGCGTACGCCCTGGTTATCGATGAACTCGGAGGGAACTACGAAGGGCATTTGAACCTCCATGTACTGATTAGAAACAACCGAGCGCCGTGACGGGCAGGGACAGAAGATGATCCGCGTTGGCAACATCCACGTTCGTGGTGGAGGCCGCAGTCCTTGTGGAAAATCAACGGCTCTGTCCAGATTGCCTTTCTGTCGTTTTTTTCAGCCGTGAATCCAGCGGCCGTATCCCGGTATACCGGGCGGATCTTCCCTACCTTCCACCAGTGTGGAATCGCTGCCGCTTACCGGCCGGAATACTGTTAATTCTGAATAGTGTGTCGAGGTATTGCGAGCGGCGCTGCCCGCCAAAACGCCCGTCGAACATCTCGCCGATCGTGCCGTCGGTGAACATGGAGTAGAGCGCGAGGTTGAAGGCTTCGGGAAAACCATTGCGCCTTTGCGACAGCAGCAAGGCGTATGGTTCGTACGTGCCGCGTTCCGCGGCTTTCTGGTTGGTATTGCATTCCTTGCTGCTGATCTTCGTATATCCATCGATCGCCGCACGGACGAGGTCGACATCACCGAAGTACCGGTAGATACGGTTTTCGCAGAACGCTTCGGCTGCCTTGCCGTGCGAGGCAAAGGGCTTCGCGCAGACACCGATGGTCCCGTCATTGGCATTGTCAGCTGCTTTCATGACGGTGCTGCCGATCGTGGCGCCTTCCACATATCCCCATATCTCGAATTCCGGCTCGCTGGGTTCCTGCTCGGGCCAAATCTGCGGTGGGTCCCAGGCGCTGCGTTCTCCGGTGCCGCTGCCGCCGGGGGCCGGAGCATCGGACTCTGAGGTTTCGGTCGCGGTGTCCAGTGCCTCGAGAATTGCATCGCAGGCGGCAGGCCACTTGATCTTTGGCCGTTCGGGCAGTTCCCGCGCATGCGGCCGAAGCAGCCAGGATAAAGGAGGAAGCCGTAGCGGCTTGCTGCAGTAAATCGCTTTGAGCTGGTCGCTGTCGGGGCATTTACTTCGGAGTTTACGACCCAGGCGTCGGCGGAATTCACGGCGCGGGTAAGTCTGCTGGATATACGCCCCGTTCGCGACATAGAGAATGGGCGAGAAAACAAACCGCCCGGCGCCATGGTGCGGCCCCGCGAAAGCTTCCATACGCGCCAGCGTGATGGTCGTCGGGTCGCACAGAAGATCGACGCCTTGCTTGGTCCGACAGGCCGTGCCCGCTGTGCAGTTCTTGTTGCCGGATGCAAGCAGGTTGGCGCGTTGGCCTGCGGTTATTTCGACGGTTTCGCGCCGGTAACCAGCCCGCGTCAGCGCGGTGGTGCAGATATCCCAGAAAAATCCGCGGAAATGGCCGCTGGTGGAGTCTTTCCAAATGAAGGGTGGAACATCCGGACGCACGCCCATGCGGATCGGTTCATCGCAGTTTGCACACATGCTCTGAGCCGCGAGCGGGCCGGCGCAGAATGCGGCCAGAACGGCAGAGGCAGCCAGGGCCTTCATGTCTCCGCCGCAGCCGGATTATCCGAGCTGCCACCAGACTGCGCCGGTAACTTGACAAAGGAGCGCCCGCTGAGAGCTTCGGAGACGCAAAACATCACCAATGCTCCCAGAATGGTGCAGTTCAACGTTGCCCAGATCATCAGGCCGGCGTCGATATCTTCAAAAGCGCGATTGCCTCGGCTGGCGGCAAGAAAGGACAGATACCGCGTCAATGCACCTGTCATCATCATCACGACGGCGCCGATGGCGGCCCAGACAAAACTGTATCCGAGCGACAGTTCGCTCCAAACGCGGGCGTTTCTCGCAAGCCTCTGCGGGTCCGTTCTTCTAGGGTTCTCGCCCCGTTTGTAGCGGAAAGCATCGATCCAAAGTCGTTGGCGCGCATCCAGCAAAATGACGACCATGAGCGACAAGATCGCCCCGCGGAGTGCGACTGGACTGTTATATTCGAAACTCCGCTGAACGAATGCCCAAACATCTTCGGCCTTCGCTTCGCCCTTAATAACACCAGACAGGAAGACGTACGTTGCTAACATCATCAAGGTCGAGAAGGCCCAGGCTGCAAAAACCAACATCGCGGCTTGTGGCAGCCAGCGCGTCCAATGTGACGGGTAGCGCAGGTTTTCCCAGTTCCACTGCCCGTCGCCAGTCTCGTCAATGTCGCGGAGCCAACGCAGGGTGATAGCCACGATGATAGCCAGCCCGTAGCTATTGAAGGCGGAGGCCGAGTAATTCAGCATTCTCTCATATGGACTGCTTTCCATCTCGCCCCTAATGAGGCTGAATTCAGCGGCGCCCGGCCATAGCAGTGCCCATGCGGCAGTCCATGTCATCACGATGGCCAACGTCCAAAACAGCGCCAAGGTCGTAGCACGTTGACGCAGCATTGGCTCTGTCCTGCTGTCGTGTAGCACCCTTAGAAATTCTTGAAGCCGTTCGCGGGCTTCTTTCTGGCGAGCATTAGCGCTTGGGCGGCGGCTGAAGGGTTGAATGACACCGTGCTCATCATAAAGGGCGATCAGAACACAGAAGTCGCTTGCCAATAGGTCGGCTTCGACGGCCAGGTTTTCCAGCTTTTCGCGCGATAAGTCGCCCTCGGCCATGCTAATCAGGGCGTCCTTTCTCCGTCTCAGCTCATCCTCCATTTCCGTGAAACGCAGTTTGTCGCCGGAGTTGGAAACATGCAGGTTCTCTTCGAGAAACCACGCTGCTGCGACAAAAATGACCTCGATATTCAGGCAGAAATCGTCGAAGTTCCCGAGGGAAAGGCGGGCTTCGTCACGCAATTTCCGCATGAGTTCGACGTCGGACGGCGAGACCATTAGTGCGCTCACCCGCTGTTTTGTCTCTTCCTCTTTTTCGTTGTCCTCTATTTTTCCATTCGTTTTCCTGAAAATGCCAAGAACTCCCGCGTTCGAGCGGAGATTGTCTGATGCATCAATGACCCAGGTTGGGATTCCGGCCATGCGATGGGCCACCATGCGCAGCCATTCATCAGCGCGTTCCAGGGCGGGTATGGCTGGTGCAAGACCAACCATGATCAGCGCCAGCCCTAACGAGACTTGCGGTTCTATAAAGCCGTCGCTGTCGCCTTTGTTTGTCGTCACGGTTTCGGACGGCTGAAGTTCATCGGTCCAATATTTGATGACGGGCTCTCCCAGCGGCGCAAAGCCCGTCGTCAAAATGGCGTCAACGTCGGCCGTTGCGGACGGAACGGCAATCGACTGGCCGTTGCCCGCCGGAGCGGGCAGACCGCTCGCCCCTTGGTCTGGAACGATGGCTTGGGCGCCGATCAGTGGCAGCAGCAAATCGGCATACGCGCAGAGAACTAGGTATGTCAGGATAAGAACTAGAGTATATATGAAGTAGGCGAACCCTACTTGGCGTCTCGCACGGAGCTTGTCCGGGGTCAGGAAATTGACCAGCCTGTCAAGTCTTCGACCGGTCTCATATGAGATGCGATTAAAGCGCGTATAGGAAAACGCGACAAGAATACCGCCGCCATAGATCAGCGCGGCAAGATCGGACATGCCGTCGGGAAACATCTCGATTTCTACTCGGGTTTAGCGGCAGGGCTGTGAGGCTGGATCACATGGGGGCTGAGCCGAAACTGAAGCCGGTGCTGCACAGCATACTGCAAGGATGATCACTAGATACTTCACGGCGAAACCCCGCTACTACAAACTGATAACATAAAAAATTTAGCCTATTTATTGATTAAATACAACCTTAAGATAATACCGGTATTTCTCCGTTGGCCGGTATTCAGAGGTCTCGCAACTGACGACCTGCAGCTAAAGTCGTTAAGCCCTCGTTTGGATTGAGTGAATTCCCGTCTGGCCGGCACCAATCCTGTTACGGACACCTGCGACAAGGTGTTCGCTCCGGCCCTCCAAGGTAGTTGTATCTCTGATTTGTCAAAGCGCACACCAATCGGACCGCGACTCGCGAAAGGGTTCGGCACAGACCGCAGCAAAGGAAGGTCACGTCCGTCGAGCTGTTGTAATTTCCCGGATGGCCTGAGGTCATGATCAGGCGGCTTGTGTTGAAAGGCTGAGAATGAGGTCTGTCTCCTCTGCGTCGATTTCGGCGAAGGCCTCCACCATCATGTAGCGGCTGGCGGTCTGCCATTCGTCGTTCTGTTCGAACAGCACGGCGCCGATCAGGTGGGTGATGGAGGCCTCATTCGGGAAGATACCGACGACATCGGCTCGGCGCTTCACCTCCTTGTTCAAGCGCTCGATCGGATTGGTGCTGTGCAACTTCGTCTTGTGCTGGCGCGGGAACGCCATGTAGGCCAGCACGTCGTGCTCGCTCTCATCCATGAGGTCAGCCAGCTTAGGCCATCGCCCGCGGAGCTGATCCGCAACGCGCCGCCAGGTTTCTTCGGCCGATGCGCGGTCGGGTTGGTCGAAGGCCTGGCGGATCGCAGCGGCGACTACGGTGTGCTGGCCGCGTGAGACATGAGCCAGAGCATTGCGCATCCAGTGAACGCGACATCGCTGCCAGGTTGCTTCGAAGACCCGCACGATGGCCGCCCTGAGGCCGCTGTGCGCGTCGCTGACCACCAGCTTGGTGCCGTCGAGCCCTCGGGCTTTCAAGCCGCGCAAGAAGTCCGCTCACAAAGTCTCGGCTTCAGACGGACCAAGCCCCAGACCAATAATTTCGCGCCGTCCATCTGGACCTGTCCCGGTTTGATGCCGCTCCTTTGATAGCATTTATTGCAGCAAAGGAGATGAACT
>NZ_JBQKUH010000080.1:0-14368 GCF_054968485.1 Leisingera sp. G5_S3_59_S7 | reverse complement strand
AACCCATGCCGGTCTCCGGGACCCCTTGCGCGGGTACTGAATTGCCCCCAGCATCTCTCTGTCACATACGGGGAGGTCCAGCGATGGCAGATACATCACCAAAACCGGTTGCACTGATCGTGGGCGCAGGGGCGGGCCTGTCGGCCTCCTTTGCGCGGGCGCTTTCCCGGGACGGCTATGCGCTGCATCTGGCGGCGCGCAATACCGCCAAGCTGGAGCCGCTGGCGGCGGACACCGGGGCGCAGCTGCATCCCCTGGATGGCACCGATGCGGAGGGCATCCGCCAGCTTGTGGAAGGTGTGCCGGGCGATTTGCGGGTGGCCTGCTACAATCCTTCCGCCCGGGTCCGCGGCCCGCTGAAAGACCTTGATCCGGAACAGGTGCGCAAGGCGGTGGAGGTGACCGCCTATGGCGCTTTCCTGCTGGGGCAGGCGGCGGCCAAGCGGATGCTGGCGCAGCAGCCCGCCAACGGGCGGCGGGGCACCATCCTGTTCACTGGCGCTTCGGCAGGGGTCAAGGGCTTTGCGCAGTCGGCGCCCTTTGCCATGGGAAAATTCGCGCAGCGCGGACTGGCGCAGTCGATGGCCCGGGAGCTGCACCCCAAGGGCATCCATGTCGCCTGGATCAATATCGACGGCGGCATCCGCAATGCCTTCCGCCCGGAGCGGACTGAGGCAGAGGATAATCCCGACAGCATGCTGAACCCCGAGGCCATCGCCCGGGAATACATGCATCTGATCGGCCAGGACCGCTCTGCCTGGAGCGATGAACTGGTGCTGCGGCCCTGGGTGGAGCGGTTCTGAGCGCAAAAGAAAAGCCCCCGCCGCCGGATGGCGCGGGGGCTCGCTGTGTCTTTGCTGCGGTGCGGCTCAGCCGACGAAGGTGTTCAGCACCAGATAAATCACGGTTGACAGCAGCGCGGCGGCGGGGACGGTGATCACCCAGGCGGCCACGATGGTCATGAAGTGGCTGCGGCGCACCAGCTTGCGGCGGCGGCGTTCCTCCGGCGCGATGCGTTTCTCTGCCGGGCGGCCTTCGGCGGATTTCTTCAGGCGGCGCTCCATGTGCCACTCGCGGAAGAATCCGACGCCGAACACCGCGCCCACCGCGATATGGGTGGAGGAGACCGGCAGGCCCAGCCAGCTGGCCACGATCACGGTGATCGCCGCCGACAGCGACACGCAGTAGGCGCGCATCGGGTTCAGCTTGGTGATCTGGCTGCCGACCATACGGATCAGCTTGGGGCCGAACAGGAACAGGCCGAAGGAGATGCCGAAGGCGCCGATCACCATCACCCAGGTCGGGATCGTCACCTTGGAGGCGAAATCGCCGAACTCGGTCGCGTGCACGATTGCGGCCAGCGGGCCGACCGCGTTGGCGACGTCATTGGCGCCGTGGGCAAAGGACAGAAGCGCGGCAGAGATCACCAGCGGCAGGCCGAACAGCGCCTTCAGCGACTTGTTGCGGTTCTCCATGCCCTCGGACTGGCGCTTGATCAGCGGGGCGGTGACCACATAGGCCAGCGCGCCCATCGCAGCACCGATCAGCAGCGCGGTCTGCAGGTCGATCTTGACGATCTTCTTCAGCCCCTTCAGCGCCAGGTAAGAGGCAAAGGCGCCTGCCATGATGCCGACCAGCACCGGCACCCAGCGGCGCGCAGCAGCGATCTTGTCCTCCTGGTAGATGATCTTGGCCTTGATGAAGGCCAGGAACAGCGCGGCAATGATGCCGCCCAGCACCGGCGAGATCACCCAGCTGGCGGCGATCTTGCCCATGGTGGGCCAGTTCACCGCGGCAGTGCCCGCAGCGGCCACCCCGGCGCCCAGCACGCCGCCCACAACCGAGTGGGTGGTGGACACGGGCGCGCCGACCCAGGTGGCCAGGTTCACCCACAGCGCCGAGGAGATCAGCGCCGCCATCATCGCCCAGATAAAGACATTGCTGCTGGCAACTGCGGCCGGGTCGATAATGCCCTTGGAGATCGTCGACACCACGTCGCCGCCCGCCAGAAGCGCGCCGGCGCTTTCGGCAACGGCGGCAATCACGATGGCACCGCCCATGGTCAGCGCGTTGGCGCCCACCGCCGGGCCCATGTTGTTGGCCACGTCATTGGCGCCGATGTTGATCGCCATGTAGGCGCCAAAGGCCGCGGCGGCGATCACCACCATGCTCATGGCGGAACCGCCGAAAAAGACGCCGGCGCCGAGGCCTGCCAGCACGATGAAGGCCAGTGCAATGCCCGGCGCCACCAGCGGGCGGGAGACATAGGCGGTGGCCAGTTCGAGCTGGGAGATCCGGTTCAGGTCCTTGTCCAGCGTGGTCCATTGCGTGCGCTGGGGTGCATCGCTCATAGTCGTATTCCTGATTCTGAGGTCTGCGGACGCGCCTAACGCCGCTGCGGGAGCGGTTCAAGCGTCTGACATGAAAATGTCACATAACTTTTACAATTGACGCAACAGCGCCTGCAGCTGCGGTTCCTGCACCAGTTCCGCGGCCTCTTCCGGGCGCATCCACTGGCGTTTGCGCTGGTCGGACTCGGGATAATCTTCCGCAAGCGTCTCCACTTCCGCGGAAAAGATCAGCGTGGTCACCGGCTCGTCAACGCCGTGATCGCGGCGTTTGACGTAATTGTATTCGCCGATGGGCTGCTTCGAGACGCTCGCGGACCTGACGCCGGCTTCCTCCCAGGCCTCCTGCAGCGCCGAGGCCGGACCGTCCTTGCCCTCGACCGGCCAGCCTTTGGGGATGATCCAGCGGCCGGTGCCGCGGCTGGTGATCATCAGCACCTCCTTGCCGTCCGCGCCGGTGCGGTAGCACAGCGCGGCAACTTGCAGGCGGTTCGGTCGTTTCAGCATCGGCCTGAGGATTTCCTCCCAGGCGCGGGTCAGGGTTCGGGTCATCTCTGCTCAGCCTTTGGTGTTGGGTTGGCCCCATGTTCTTGTGCGAAGTTGTGGGAAAGTATGCGTACTTGCCCGGAATTTCAAGGCTGCCGCCGGTAAGGAGCCGCGCTGCGCGGTTTTGCGGGCCCGGTTTGACGGCCAGGTTACGGCTTCGTCCGCAGTATGGCAGCAGACCGTGAAGAAAGCGCTTTTGCGCCAGCCTCCGGCGTTCAGGCGGCAGGCGGCGGCGCTCCCGCCCGCTGGCCGCGCATCCAGGATGCGCTGCCGGCCGTTGGGCCGGGCAGCGTGCCGGGGGCACGCTGCGGGCCTGCGCCGGAGTGCTACTTGCGCCGTTTCGCGCGCAGCGTCGGGTCTTCCTGGGTCGGATCCTCGGGCCAGGGGTGCTTGGGGTACTGGGCGCGCATGTCCTTCCTGACATCGGCATAGGAGCCGGCCCAGAAGCCGGGCAGGTCGCGGGTGATCTGGATCGGGCGCTGGGCCGGCGACAAGAGCGAGACCTTGAGCGGCACGCCGCCGACGGCCGGATGGCGGGTGACGCCGAACATCTCCTGCAGCCGGACCGAGATTTCGGGGATCTCGCCGTCATAGCTGATCGGGATCTTGCGCCCCAGCGGAGTGATGAAACTGCCCGGCGCCTCGCGGTCCAGCAGCTGCGTCTGCTCCCAGCTGAGCGCCGCCTTGAGCGCGGGCAGCAGGTCGAAGCGTTTCCAGTCCTCCGCCGATTTCACCCCGCCCAGCATCGGCAGCAGCCAGTCCTCCAGCGCGTTCATCAGGCCGGGGATCGAGAAATCCGGCAGGTCAATGCCCTCCGCGCGCACCAGCTCCACCCGTGCGGCCAGCCGCGCCGCAGCCCCCGTCAGCCGCAGGCCCAGATCGCGCACCCCGTCCAGCATCGCCCGCGCCACCGCGTCCGGCGGCACGTCCTTCCAGATGCGGTCGTCCAGCACCACGGCGCCGAACCGCTCCTGCTGGCGCGCCACCACCCGGCGGTCGCGCTTGGACCATTCGCAGACGTCGGTCCAGATGATCTGATCCGCAAACAGCTCGCGGATTTCCGCCAGCGAAATCTGCGCTGCCATCCGGATCCTGGCCTCGCGCGGGTTGCCGTCGGTATCCAGCGCCACGATGAACGGTGCCCCCGCCAGCGTGTCGCCGCCGTCCAGAATGGCGCCCTTGCCGCCCGACAGCACAAATCGCGGATTATCGCCCTTGCGGCGCTGGCCCACGCGGTCTGGATAGGCAAGCGCGGCCATCATCGCCGCTGACAGGCCTGCGTCGCGGCGGCCCGCCTGTTTATCCAGCCGCCGCGCCTCGCTCTTGATCCGCTCCACTACGGGGCGGTTCAGCTGATAGGGGTGATTGCGCTCAAACCCCTTGGCATCCCGCAGCGCCTTCAGCCGAAGGCTCAGGTCCGCAGGCGCGCCGCGCAGCGGGTCGCGCTCACCCAGGAGCGCCGCCAGCGGTGCGGCAGAGGGGCCGCCCTTCAGCAGCATATGGCCAAGCCGCGGATGCAGGGGCAGGGCCGCCAGCGCCTTGCCATGCTCAGTAATCCGCCCCTGCGCATCCAGCGCCCCCAGCATGTGCAAAAGCGCCTGCGCCTCTGCCATGGCGCCCGCAGGCGGCAAAGTCAGGAAAGACAGATCGTCCGGGGCCGCCCCCCACAGCGCCAGCTCCAGCGCCAGTGCGGTCAGATCGGCGCTTTCGATCTCGGCCGGCGGGAACGCCATCAGCGCGCCTTCCTCGCCCTTGGTCCACAGCCGGTAGCAGATGCCTGCGGCCACACGGCCTGCACGGCCCTGCCGCTGGGTGGCCTCGGCGCGCGTCACCTTCTCTGTTACCAGCCGAGACATGCCGGAGCCGGGATCAAACCGCGCGCGGCGCGCCTGGCCCATATCCACCACCACCCGGATGTCCTGAATGGTCAGAGAGGTCTCGGCGATCGAGGTCGCGAGCACCACCTTGCGGCCCTGTCCCTCCGGCTGGATCGCGGCGCGCTGCTCGGCAAAGGGCAGGGCGCCGAACAGCGGCCGGATATGGCAGTGTCCGGGCAGGCGCTTCTCCAGCGCGCCGGCAGCGCGGCGGATCTCGCCCTCGCCGGGCAGGAACACCAGAATGCCGCCGCCGGAAGCCTTTGTGTCTCTCTCCGCCTGCACCACCAGATCCGTCAGCGCGTCCACGCGGCGGGCCTGCGCGGGCAGGGGGCGCTCCAGCCAGCGGGTCTCCACCGGATAGCTGCGCCCCTCGGACGTCACCATCGGCGCATCCATCAGCGCCGCCACCGGCCCGGTGTCCAGCGTCGCCGACATCGCCAGCAGCATCAGGTCATCGCGCAGCGCGCCTGCCACCTCCAGACACAGCGCCAGCCCCAGATCGGCGTTCAGGGAGCGTTCGTGGAATTCGTCAAAGATCACCGCGCCGACGCCGGGCAAGTCCGGGCTGGATTGCAGCATCCGGGTCAGGATGCCCTCGGTCACGACTTCGATCCGCGTGGCCTTGGAGACCTTGGCATCGCCGCGCACCCTGTAGCCGACGGTCTGGCCCGGCTTTTCGCCCAGCGTCTCCGCCATCCGCTCAGCCGCGGCGCGGGCGGCCAGGCGGCGGGGTTCCAGCATCACGATGCGGCCCTCGGTCAGCCCGGCCTCCAGCATCGCCAGCGGCACCCGCGTGGTCTTGCCCGCACCGGGCGGCGCCTGCAGCACGGCACGGCCGCGGGTGCGCAAGGCTTCCAGCAGTTCGGGGAGGGCGTCTTCGATCGGCAATCTGGTCATGCCCGCCTTATCGCCAAAGGCGCGGGGGAGGTCTAGCGGTGTGTACGGAGCCGTGCCTCGGAAAAATGCGCTAAGGGCAGAGCCCGTCCGCGGGCGGAAGCGAAGCGCCCGCCCATGGGGGCGGACGGGCGCTGCCCGGCGTGCCGCCGGGCGGACAAGTCCATTTGCGTGATAGTTTTTGAAGCGCGTTTGGGGTGTCGATCCGTTACTCCCACTGCGCAAACCGCACCAACCGCGGCGGATTTGCCGCCTTTCCTGCAGCGCCTGCTGATGTAGGTTGCCCGGCAGACGGCAGGGGCTGGACTTTGCAGCATGGCTTGCGCCAAGGTCCGCCCATTACGACAGGAAGGCACGCATGGATACCGAACAGCTGACGCAAAAGATCCTTGATGGCGACCGCCGGGCGCTGGCCCGGGCCATCACCCTGGTGGAAAGCGGCCGCAAGGATCACCGCGCCAAAGCGGGCGAGCTGCTGTCGGAACTGGCCAAGCACAAGCGCCAGTCGCTGCGCATCGGCCTGTCGGGCACGCCGGGGGTGGGCAAATCCACCTTCATCGAAAGCTTCGGCATGATGCTGACAGGCCTCGGCCTGCGGGTGGCGGTGCTGGCGGTCGATCCCAGCTCGGCGCGCTCCGGCGGCTCGATCCTGGGCGACAAGACCCGGATGGAACGGCTCAGCCGCGACAAGAACGCCTTTATCCGCCCGTCCCCCAGCCAAAGCCACCTGGGCGGCGTCGCCCGCCGCTCCCGCGAAGCCGTGGCGCTGTGCGAGGCGGCAGGGTTCGACGTGGTGCTGATCGAGACCGTCGGCGTCGGCCAGTCGGAAACCGTGGTGGCAGAGATGTCGGACCTGTTCCTGCTCTTGCTGGCGCCTGCCGGCGGGGATGAGCTGCAGGGGGTGAAGCGCGGCATCATGGAAATGGCCGACCTCATCCTGGTGAACAAGGCCGACGGGCCGCTGAAACCCGTCGCCACCCGCACCTGCGCCGACTATTCAGGCGCCCTGCGGCTGCTGCGCAAGCGCCCGCAGGACCCCGAAGGCTTCCCCAAGGCGCTGATGGTCTCAGCCGTCGAGGAACACGGGCTGGACAACGCCTGGGAGGAGATGCAGGCGCTGACCGCCTGGCGCAAGGAAAACGGCCACTGGGACCGCCGCCGCGCCGATCAGGCCTGCTACTGGTTCGACCAGGAGGTGCGCCAGGCGCTTTTGGCGCGGCTGGAGACGCCGGAGGCCAAGGCGCAGATGGCGGAGCTCGCCGGTACGGTCTCCGAGGGCGGCAAAAGCCCGGGCGAGGCGGCGCGGATCATGCTGCAGGCGCTGGGCGCTGCCTGACGGCGGCTGGCGGGGTGAAAAAGGGCGGCCGCAGGGGCTTGCAGCCGGCCGGAAACGGGTGCAGTAAACCGGGCAAGAAAGCTGAGTTGAATCACTTGACGCTGTTGCCGGTTGAGCGTAAGAGCAGCGGACCAGTTTTCGGGCGCAGCCAATGGCCGCGCCCCTTGTGATTTGGCGCCGGACTGCCAGCGCCTCCAAAAAACGAAGGATGAAGATATGTCGCGCCGTTGCGAACTGACCGGAAAAGGCCCGATGACTGGCAACAATGTCAGCCACGCCAACAACAAAACCAAGCGCCGCTTTCTGCCCAACCTGAACGACGTGACCCTGCAGTCCGAAGTTCTGGGCCGTGGCGTCAAGCTGCGCATCTCCGCAGCCGCCCTGCGCTCGGTCGACCACCGCGGCGGCCTGGACGCGTTCCTGGCCAAAGCCAAGGACGAAGAGCTGTCGGCAAACGCGCTGAAAGTGAAGAAAGAGATCGCCAAGGCACAAGCCGCACAGGCTTGATAGACTTGGCCTGATCCCTTCACCGGATCGGATTACGCACACCGCGCAGAGGCAGCTCTGCGCGGTGTTTGCGTTTGCGCAATCTGCCGCAGGGTTGCGCCTTGCCCCCGCCGCGCGGCAGGGGCATACCTGCCTGTGATGACACGCCTCCTGCGCATATGCCTTGGCCTGTTCCTGGCCCTGACGGTCGCCCTGACGGCCCACAGCGCCGCCGCCCGGCAGGGGGAGCGCGATGCCGCAGGCCGGATGGTGATCTGCACTGGCACCGGCCCGGTCACCATCTATGTGGACAGCGAAGGGCAGCCGGTAAAGCCGCCGCACCATTGCCCCGATTGCGTGATGCATGTGCTGGACGCGGTGATGCAGCCGGCGGGGCTGATGCCGCCGGTTGAGGTTTGCGGCACGGTGACGGCGGGCCGGAAGGCGGTGCCAGCCTCCGTTCAGCAGATCCTGCGCGCCACCGCCCGTGCGCCGCCGGCCATTGCCTGACCGGCCAAGCAAACCATCCATTTCAAAACTGAATACCTACCCAGAGGAGACAGGATATGTCCCTGAAGTCTGTTGTCTTTGCAGCCGCGGCTGCTGCTGCCATTGCCACCTCCGCCTTTGCAGGCGATGCCATGATCACGGTGCACGACCAATACGCGCGGGTTTCGTCGCCCACCGCCAAAGCTGGTGCCGCCTTCATGGAGATCATCAATAAGGGCGAAGCCGGCGACCAGCTCATTGATGTGCGCTCCGACGTGGCCGCCAAGGTACAGCTGCACACCCACAAGGAAGGCGGCGACGGCGTCATGAAGATGATGCATGTGGAGGAGGGCTTTGCCGTGCCCGCAGGCGAAACCCACGTGCTGCAGCGCGGCGGCGACCACATCATGTTCATGGGCCTGAAGCAGGCGCTGAACCACGGCGACGTGGTGAAACTCACGCTGGTGTTCGAGAAGGCCGGCGAGGTTGAGATCGAGGTGCCGGTCGATCTGGAGCGCAAGGCCGAGGGCCACGGCGGTCACTCCAACTGATGCCGTGACAGGCAGGGCGGGCGCGGCGTCAGGCTGCGCTGCAGCCCTCCTTCGCGCCCAAAGCCCGCCCTTGCGGCGGGCTTTTTGCCGCCTGCGGCTAGCCCAGCAACTCCGCCACCCAAGCGGGCACCGTCTCGCTGGCCGGGCCAAAGCGGCGCTCTGCAAAGCGGGAGGCGGTGGCCGACGGCGCGAGGTTCAGCTCCACCGTATGGGCGCCCGCCAGATGCGCCTCATCAACAAAGGCCGCGGCGGGGTAAACCTCGCCCGAGGTGCCGATGGCGGCAAACAGATCCGCTTCTGCCAGATGGCCATAGATCTCCTCCATGAAATACGGCATCTCGCCGAACCAGACCACATCGGGCCGCCCCGCAGGCGCCGCACAGGCGGGGCAGAGCTGGCCGGTCTGCATTTCCAGCGGTGCGTCCCAGCGGTGGCCGCAGGCGCCGCAAAGCGCGCCTGCCAGCGTGCCATGCATATGCAGCACTTGCGCGGCGCCGCCTGCCTCATGCAGCGCGTCCACGTTCTGGGTCACAATCACCACTTCTCCCGGATGCTCCCGCTGCAACCGGGCCAGCGCCTGATGCGCCGGGTTGGGGGCGGCTCCCGCCGCTTGCTTGCGCCGCGCATTGTAAAAGCCATGCACCAGATCCGGGTTGCGCGCGAAGCCTTCGGGCGTCGCCACATCCTCGATCCGGTGCTGCGCCCAAAGGCCGCCCTCGTCGCGGAAAGTGCCCAGCCCGCTTTCGGCGGAAATCCCGGCCCCTGTCAGGATGACAATCTTCGCGCTCTTTCCCATTGTCCCGGAACCTCCTATCACTACCCCCGGATCACAGGAGCCTTTGCCAATGCCTACCCGTATTCTGTTTGTCTGCCTAGGAAACATCTGCCGCTCCCCGGCCGCCGAGGGCGTGTTCCGCGCGCTCTGCCCGGAGGCCGAGACCGACAGCGCCGGCACCGCGTCCTACCACGTGGGGGAGCCGCCCTACGGCCCGATGCAGGCGGCGGCAAAGGCACGCGGGCTGGATATCTCGGACCTGCGCGCGCGCCAGTTCCGGGGCGCGGATTTCGACGCCTTCGACCTGATCATCGCGATGGATGCCAGCAATCTGGAGAACATCGAAGCGCTGCGCCCGGCCGGCAGCGCAACCCCGGTGCGCCTGTTCACCGGTTACGCCCCGGACAGCGGCGCGGACCATGTGCCGGACCCGTATTACACCCGCGATTTCGACGGCTGCCTGGACCTGATCGAACAGGCTGCCAAGGGGCTTAAGGCGTCGCTGTAGCTATTCCGCGATCACCCGGAAGCCGCCCGCCAGAAACGGCAGCTGCTGCACGGCCGGGTCGATCATCTGGCTCTGCACCAGGCGGCGCAGGGTTTCGGCCACATCGCGCGGCACCCGGTCGGCCCAGTCGGCGGCGGTGAACAGGGAAATGGTCCGCGACATCTCGCCAAAGGGCAGCGGGAAAGCGTCGATCTGGTCATGGAACCGCGCCGCCCGCATGTAACCCAGCGGTGTGGTGACAGCCCAGCCGATCCGCCGCGCCACCATCGCCATCAGCGCCAGGTGCGAGCCGACCTCAAACCGGTCTTCGAACTCCAGCTTCTGGCGGCTGAGCAGCCCCTCGATCTGCTGCGAGATCAGCTGCTCGCGGGCATAGCGCAGGAACGGCAGGTCCCCCAGCTGCTCTGCCGCCTGCGCCGCATCGGACACCGTGCCGCGCGGCGCCACCAGGATGAACGGATCGCGCACCAGCGGGTACTCCACCAGCCCCTCGTGCAGCCCGCCGGCCGTGGCGGCAACGGCGATATGCAGCTCCCGCGCCTCCATCGCGCGCACGATGTCATGGCTGGAGGCGGTGATCATCTTGAACCGGCACTGGGTCAGGCTGTCGGCCAGGATGGTGGCCAGCCGCGGTGTCAGGTCATTGTCGAAATCATCAATCAGCCCGATCGACAGCGCCTGCAGGTGGGTCAGATCCATCACTGTCAGCTCGCTCTGCGCCAGCCGCAGCTCGGACAGAACCGCCTCGGTGCGGGCCAGGAAGCTGCGCCCGGCGGCGGTCAGCACCATCGGGCGGCGGCCGTGGTCGATCAGCTCGCTGTCCAGCGCCTTTTCCAGGTTGCGCATCTGCTGGCTGACGGCGGGCTGGCTGAGGCCGGTCAGCTCAGCCGCCTGCGCCACGGAACCGGTTTTGGCCAAAGCCTCGAACACTTCCAGCCCGCGCAGGGTAACACCTTTGATCAACATGCAACTGCTCCAATACCTTGCGCCGTTTTTCCGTGTTGGGGCTGCCCGGTCAAGAGGGGCGGGGGCGCGGCCCTGGCCGGCTGCGAAAATGCCGCAGCGCAAATGCATCAAAACAGCAAAAAGGCGCCCCGCGGGACGCCTTCGTTCCGGTCCGGCTGGCGGCCGGCTCAGCCGCAGCTGCGGGCGGCGTGGTCGCCAAAGGCCTTGTAGCGCTGCCACAGCCGCTCATCGCTGCGGTTGCTGGACTGGCGCACCACCTGGGCCTTGTGCGGGTCGGAAAACCACTTGGAGACGGTCTTGCGCTCCGAGCGTGTCAGGCTGCGGTTGGCCACCTTCTGGATGCAGTTGCACAACCCGGGCGTTGCGGCGGTGCGGTCCGACTGGCGGCAGGCGCGCTCGATGGCGCCGGCTTCGGCCCCGGCGGGGACCAGGGTTGCGAGGAAACCAGCGCAAAGCGCGGCTGTCAGGAAGTGTTTCATCTGGCTCGTGCCCCGTTTTTGGCAAGCGGGTCTGCTGCCCGCGGAATTGAGCCTACTATGCCGCAAGCCGGGATGCGTTTCAATCGTGGTGAACGGGGGGCTTAAAGGGGCTGGAGCGCCGCGCCCTGCGGCCCTCCAGCTGCTTGGTGCTCAAGCCTGGTTCGGCCCGCGCATGGCACGGACCGCCTGGCGCACGGCTTTCCAGTCTGCGGCCTCGGCGTCCTTGCCGGCTGCTTCGCATTCGCGCATTTTCTGCGCGGCTTCGGCCTCGGCCTTGTCGCCATGCGCGCTGTAGAGCGCGCGGGCATACTCAGCGGCTTTGATTGCATCCATGCGGGTCGTCCTCCTTTGCTGTGGTCATCACCCGTCAGCGGGGCGCGCGTCTCGCGGTACGCTGGGAGTATAGCGCATTTCGCAGCGGCGTGCAGGGAACGGGGCGAATTTGAGGTGTTCGGGAGGTGCGGGGAGGCGCGCGCCTGACCTTGGGGAGGCGCAATCGCGCCTTCCCGGGGGGAAGGTCAGGCGCGGCCCGGCCTTGCGGCCGGGCGGGGGGGGGGATCAGCCGGGTGGCAAAGTCTTCGCAAAATCCCAGATCGCTTGTGCCAGCCCCTTGATCCCCTTGTCTTGTGCAACTGACGAAGCTGTCAGATACGCAATGCCAGCATCAAGATCGACGGGATGCCAAAGGTGCAGCAATAGCTCTTTGCGGTTCATCCTTGACCCGATTTCCAAGGACGTGCTGCTAAACGTGATCGCGTTCCGGTTCCGTAGCTTTTGGGCTCCAACATCCCTGATGCAAGCTTTGCCGCAGGAATAGCCGTAACCAAATTCCCCGCCATTCTCGAACAGTGCTTCTATTGTTCCTTTCGTGAGGCCCGCCGTCACGGGTTGGGGGCTGCAACAGACCAAGCGCCAGAGCAGCTTGCAACGGCAGCCCGGCTGACTTCCCTGAACATTGCAAGTGCGTACATGGCGTTGTCAGGAGCTCCTAAGCCGTCTAGGAAACGCTTGGTTGCAGTCATGGTTCGCATTGCAGCCCTGCAACTCAAGACCCTTACGGCCTCGTAAGGAAGCGCTTCAAGTGCCGTTTGCAAATCAGAGTAGTTGCGAATTTTCATACTATAGTGCCCGTGGAGCCAGCGGCCGCATCAACTGCGCTTGACCAAACCCCGAATCCAAATCATATGCCTCAGCATGACTGACCTCGCTCACATCCGCAATTTCTCCATCGTCGCCCATATCGACCATGGCAAATCCACCCTCGCTGACCGGCTCATCCAGGAGACCGGAACGGTGAAGGACCGCGACATGAAGGAACAGCTGCTCGACGCCATGGACATCGAGCGCGAGCGCGGGATCACCATCAAGGCCAACACCGTCCGCATCGACTACACCGCCGATGACGGCGAAACCTATGTGCTGAACCTGATCGACACCCCTGGCCACGTCGACTTTGCCTATGAGGTCTCCCGCTCCATGCGCGCGGTCGAGGGCTCGCTGCTGGTCGTTGACTCGACGCAAGGGGTGGAGGCGCAGACGCTCGCCAACGTCTATCAGGCCATCGACGCCGATCATGAGATCGTGCCGGTCCTGAACAAGATCGACCTGCCGGCCTCCGACTGCGACCGGGTGGCGGAACAGATCGAGGATGTGATCGGCATCGACGCCACCGGCGCCATCCAAGTCTCTGCCAAGACCGGCCAGGGCATCCGCGAAACGCTGGAGGCCATCGTGCAGCACCTGCCCGCGCCGCAAGGCACCCGCGACGCGCCGCTGAAGGCGATGCTGGTCGACTCGTGGTACGACAGCTACCTCGGCGTGATCGTTCTGGTCCGCATCATGGACGGCGTCCTTAAAAAGGGTATGCGGGTCAAGTTCATGTCGAACAACACCCTGCACCACGTCGACCGCATCGGCGTGTTCCGCCCCGCCATGCAGGTGGTGGACGAACTGGGCCCGGGCGAGATCGGATTCCTCACCGCCTCGATCAAGCAGGTGCGCGACACCCGCGTCGGCGACACCATCACCAACGACCGCAACGGCACTGAACAGGCGCTGCCGGGCTTCAAACCCGCTCAGCCGGTGGTGTTCTGCGGCTTGTTCCCGGTCGACTCCGCTGAATTCGAGGACCTGCGCGACGCCATCGACAAGCTGGCGCTGAACGACGCGTCTTTCTCCTTCGAAATGGAAACCTCCGCCGCCCTCGGCTTCGGCTTCCGCTGCGGCTTCCTGGGCCTGTTGCACCTGGAGGTGATCCGAGACCGGATCGAACGCGAATACAACATCGAGCTGATCACCACCGCGCCAAGCGTGATCTACCATGTCTACATGAAGGGCAAGGACAACGAGCCCGGCGAGATGATCGAGCTGCACAACCCCGCCGACATGCCCGACCCCTCCAAGGTCGATCACATCCAGGAGCCGCGCATCAAGGCGACCATCCTGGTTCCGGACGAATACCTGGGCGACGTGCTGAAGCTCTGCCAGGACCGCCGCGGCATCCAGATGGATCTGTCCTACGCCGGCTCCCGCGCCATGGTGGTCTATGACCTGCCGCTGAACGAGGTGGTCTTCGACTTCTACGACCGCCTGAAATCGGTGACCAAGGGCTATGCCTCCTTCGACTACCAGATGACCGGCTACCGCGAGGACAACCTGGTCAAGATGTCGGTGCTGGTGAACGACGAGCCGGTCGATGCGCTCTCCACCATGGTCCACCGCGACCGCGCCGAGATGCGCGGCCGGGCGATGTGCGAGAAGCTCAAGGAGCTGATCCCGCGCCACATGTTCAAGATCCCGATCCAGGCGGCCATCGGCGGCAAGGTGATCGCCCGTGAGACCCTCTCGGCGCTCCGCAAGGACGTGACCGCCAAATGCTACGGCGGCGACGCCACCCGGAAGCGGAAGCTTTTGGACAAGCAGAAAGCGGGTAAGAAGAAGATGCGCCAGTTCGGCAAGGTGGATATCCCGCAGGAAGCGTTTATTTCCGCTCTGAAGATGGACAGCTAAGGCTGTCCATCTTCAGAGCGAGCGGGCGAAAGCGGTTGGCGCAGCCAATTGCGTGCCCGCCCCCCGGCGTTCTGCGGCGGAAACACCTATACAACAGTTGCAAG